>JBDLKB010000150.1:0-3981 GCA_039714055.1 Chloroflexota bacterium | reverse complement strand
GAGTTCGAGTTCCAATGTCGGCCCATGCATTCGATCGCCAAATCGCACCACCAATTCATGCGACGGTATCCAGCGTTCGCCTTTACGTTCGGCAATGTTCATACCCAGGTTGATAGTCTTGGTCGTCCCAAACAACTCGAGATATCGATCAGGCAGGGCGACAACATGGTTCCCCTTGCACCATAACGTCAATTCCTGTTCCTCCAAGAACTGGTGTAGGTCCAGGTGATATTGGTACTGGTACCAAGCGACCAACTCCTGTCTGGTCGAGTCATTGCAGGGCATGTAGCCATTCAACTGCTGGCTTTTGATCTTGACCTGTTCAACGTCAGCAGAGGATCCGGTCTTGACCAGTAGAGCGGCAAAGAATCCGCTGGTGTCATAAAGATGAGGCCAAAGGCGGTATGCTCGTGACACTGTGGGATTAAATTCAACTGTGCCAACTCCAACCAACCCCGGCGCCTTAAGCTTCAGGTTGGGTTCAGCCAACTCCACCTGACCATTCCAATGTTTTAGCACTGCGTCCAACACCGCTTCATTCTCGTCCGGATGCAGGGTGCAGGTGGAATATATTAATTCGCCGCCGGGCTTTAGAGCTGCCAGTCCGCTTTCTAATAGACGGATCTGCCGCGCCTGCAGCCGTTCACGTTCTTTGGAACTGATCGGACGGCTCTTACGGCGTGCTGCCTGGCGCAAGCTTTCACCACTGCAGGGAGCGTCAAGAAGAACCCGGTCAAATGTGTTGGGAAACCGGCTTCCCCACTGCTCGCCCAACATCTGCGTCACGGCATAGTTTGCACATCCCCAATGGCGAAGATTGCGGCGCAACTGAGGTATGCGGCTAGCACTGCTGTCGTTGGCGATAACCAAACCTTTATCTTTTTGATGGCAGATCAGGTGCGTAGTCTTGCCCCCTGGCGCAGCTGCCATGTCCAATGTCAACAGCGGTTCATCAGATGGCGCAAACAACTCGACCGGCAGCATGGAGGCAGCGTCCTGCAAGTAATATCGTCCCATCTTGAATTCAACTGTCTTTGCCAGGCTGGAACCACTCGAGTTTTCGGATTCTGGCTCGACCCAGAACCCGGCACCGCAGAATGGCACTGGCTGAAACTGCCAATCATACAGTTCGGATAACTGTTGAGCCGCGGCACTTGGATCAACCATCAGGGTGTTAAAACGCAATGCCTGCCGCAGTGGGCGGTCAACACTCGCTTGCAGCGCCTGGAATGATTCGCTATCTAACAGTGAACCGTAGAATTCGGCTTGGGTCTGATCCATCGTTCTTCTCAGCCAGTGTACCACGTGAACTGCAGCAGGTGCAATCAGCTTGACCGGGCTCGATTTCTGATTATAATTGATACATTGTATCAATAAGAACAATGGATCGCATCCAAGAGTACTCAAAACAGATACGCGGTTCGAGTAGGCGTCTTACGCGGTCGCGGACTGTGGTGCTGCAGGTCCTAGCGGAAGCTGATGAGCCGCTGGATGCTGCTGCCATCCTCGACCAAGGTCGCAAATTGCACCCTGGATTGGGCAGGATCTCGGTTTATCGCACCCTTGACCTATTGGTCGAATTGGGTGCGGCACGGTTGATCCACGCTCAACAGGGCGCCAAACGCTATGCCTTGGCGCATACCTCTCACAGTCACCATCTCTTGTGCCGAAATTGCGGGCACATGGTCGAGTTCTCCTGTGATGGACTTGAAGTGATCCTGCAGCGGGTGAGCGGTGAGTCCGGTTTCAAGGTGCAAGGTCATCTGCTGCAGTTGGAGGGGTTATGCCGCGACTGTCAGTAGTGATGAAAAGAAAGCGAACCTACCTATGTGTCCTGGCACTGGCATTATTGCTGGCTATGCTAGCGGCATGTTCAGGGTCAGCGAGTGAACCAGGTGAATATCATCTGGAAGACAGTCTCCCTCAACTGGAAGCGGCACAGCTTGCACCTGGAGTCCAACTGAAAGTAGTAGCCACCACCAGCATAGTGTTCGACATTGCGCTGCAGGTGGGTGGGGATCATATCGATCTGTCGCTGCTGATTCCCAAGGGAACTGATCCGCATGCCTTTGAGCCCTCGCCTAAGGATGTGGTGCTGATGGCTCAGGCTGATCTGGTATTGATCAACGGCGCGGGTCTGGAGCGTTCACTGGAACAGTACCTGGAGTTGGATGATGTCATGGATCATGTTGTTCCGGTATCGACTGGCATTGATCTCATTTCTCTTGATGCTGGTGAAGCGGATGAACACCAGGATAGCGACGATCATGGCGATCTCGACAAAGACCCCCACACCTGGATGGATCCGAACAATGTCATCCAGTGGGTGGGGAACATGGTGCAGGCATTTTCTCTGCGTGATCCGGAGCACAGCGGCGACTATCAACACAACGGCAGTGCCGCGATTGAAAAGCTGCAAGAGTTGGATCAATGGATTGAAGAACAGGTCAGCAACATTACCGAGGATAGGCGCAAGATGATCACCGACCACCGCATGTTTAGTTACCTGACTCAACGCTATGGTCTTGAACAAAGCGGCTCTCTCTCCCCTGGACTCACCACATTAGCGCAGCCATCGGCTAAAGATAGGGCACAGGTGCAGCAAGTGGTAGAAACTGAAGGTGTTCCTGTCATCTTTGTGGGCAACACCATTAACCCGAGAACAGCCGAACAGTTAGCCTCTGACCTCGGCATCAAGGTTGTTACCCTTTACACTGGTTCGCTGAGCGACGGCGAACCGGCGGGGACCTATCACGACTATATGCGGTACAATGTAAGCTCTATCGTCTCCGCCCTGTCGGAGGAATAGCAAAGCAATATGGGATTAGCATACGAGTTCATTAAAACCAGACGCCACGCGCGAAGGCACCGCCCTCCGCACCGGGAAGGCATGCCTATCCTGAACGCTTCCGGAGTCATGGTGCGCTACGATGGCCGTCTAGCGTTGGATGATATTTCTTTTGCACTGGAGCACTCGGAACGGGTGGCAGTAGTGGGCCCCAACGGCGCGGGCAAATCTACCTTGTTCAAGGTGATTGCCGGGATTCTTTCGCCCGACGAGGGTGTGGTTCATGTTTATGGGCAGGAACCCGATGGTCATATCTGCATTGCCTATGTGCCGCAGCGCTCGAATATAGATTGGGATTTCCCTGTCACCGTGAGCGACGTGGTGCTGATGGGCAGGGTAGGCAAGTTAGGTCTTGTCAGGCAAAGACGCAAACATGACCTGGAAGTTGCACAGCAGGCGCTGGGGACTGTCAAGCTGCAGCATCTGTCAAACCGGCAGATAGGTGAACTTTCCGGCGGTCAACAGCAGAGACTTTTCATCGCCCGGGCGCTAGCGCAGGAAGCGGAACTGATGTTGATGGACGAACCTCTGAATGGACTGGATGTAGAATCGCAAGAGACCATCCTCGCCTTGTTGAGTCAACTCAAACAGCAAGGCGTGACCATAGTAGTGGCTCTGCATGACCTCACCCTAGCGCAAAATCGTTTCGACCGGGTGATGCTGCTCAATCGCAAGATGCTGGGCTTTGGTCATGCGGACCAGGTCTTTACCTCCGACAATCTGATTGCCACTTATGGAGATCACTTGCATTTTGTTCAGACGGATGAAGGCTCCATTGCCTTGAGTGACACCTGCTGTGGTGAGGGACATGACCATGTTTGAGTGGCTGCTTGAACCACTGCAATATGCCTTTATGGTGCGCAGCCTCATTGCTGCCATTCTTGTAGGTATAGCCTGTGCTACCTTGGGCACCTTTGTGGTGCTGCGGGGAATGACATTCCTGGGTGACGCTCTGGCTCACGCTATCCTGCCCGGAGTAGCAATAGGTTATCTTGTAGGCGGCGGCTCACGTGGGGCACTATTCTGGTGGGCATTGATCACCGCGGTTATTAGCGCACTTGGTATCGGTGTCATCAGCCGCCGCACCCAACTGAAGGAAGATACCGCCATCGGCATCATCTTTGCTTCTATGT
>JBDLKB010000149.1:0-4005 GCA_039714055.1 Chloroflexota bacterium | reverse complement strand
CCCATAACATCGGATACCACTTGGCGAAATATGCGGGCTTTGAATAGGTAAGAACGATTCCATCAGCATAGTGTTCTGAAGGACCTCGTTCCAAGGGGTCACCAAGAATCGCGACGACCTCTTCTTCTGTCATTCCATTCTCAACCGCTCTTATCGATTCGACCGTAACCCCCTTAGCCAATCGACTGACCCCGTGAGTAACCCACCAACCTGCGAAAACAAACGCAACCAATGATAATGCAAGGATGACTTTCCCTGTTTTCCCTGTATCAAAAGATCGTGATTTCTGTCTGTTTTGCTGACTTTGAGGCTTGTTGTTCATCACTCAAGTTTACTCCTCTAATTGAACCTATATACTACAGTAGTCAAGTCCGTTCGATTCATACGTTTCCCCAGTAGTTCAAATATGATATGCCTGCTAGCATGGGTCACGAAACAACGACACATGTCCTGGTCGACAAAACATGCTGGATGACCCGTCAGAACATGTAGATGTTATCCTAGCAAGTATGGTAGCGCTCCGCAAAGATCATTGGCGGAATTCTAGTTTGTTGAATCGGATACCAACCTCCCGCACCTTTGGGTTCCGCCCTTCGGTCTGCGGGAGGCTTTCCATTAGCAGAGCACTCAATTCCTATCACAAAAGCTGGTCTTGCGAACGGCATCTTGCTACAGAACACTCGAACTGCTTGACAAACCAAAAAGAAACGGAACAATAGGGATACTGTCTGAGTCTTGTCGCGCCAGGAGTTTGGAACCACTTTTCTTCGTTGGTCGTTTCAAACACCCAGAGATCGTCGTATTAATTTGACTGACATGTTCAAAATTACCTCCTTTGTCAATATTTCTTCAAGTGCCAGCAAATCATCCAAACTAGATCCGCTTGTCCGTTACAGATAGATTCCTATACACACTCTATGTTTCCTAGGTTTGAACTGAGAAAGGAGGTGGTGACTTTCAATTGAGTCTCGTAACCCTCATCCATTTTATCCGTTTAGCTTATGACTGAAGGAGGAAAGAATGTCTCTCAAGCGTATTACCCTATTTTTCTTGATTACACTGCTGGTATTTACCATCGCTAGTTGTGCTCAAGAGGCCGCGGAAGAACCCGCTGAAGAAGCCGGCATACCCTCTGTTTTTGCCGCTTTTGCTACTGCTATCGAAGAGCCCTGGGATGGCGTTATCCATGAAGCGCTAAAGAAAGCTGAAAGTGAAGGTCGCATTACTTACGAGTACACCGATGATATTGGTTATGCTGGTGACATGGAGCGCGTGATGCGCGAAGTGGCTGAGGAAAGCAAGCCCGATATTATCTTTGGTGATGCTTTCGGCAACGAAGAAGCTGTCCGCCGCGTAGCGGCAGATTATCCTGGAATCGCCTTTGCTTTTGGATCTGGTTACAGCCCCTCGGGTGATAACTTTTCCGTATTCGACAATTGGATCCATGAGCCGGCATACTTGTGCGGATTGATCGCCGGCGGCGTATCCGAAAGCGGCATGATCGGCGTGGTTGGTGGGCATCCTGTCCCAGAGGTCAATCGCATCGTCAATGCTTTCATCCAGGGCGTCAAGGAAGTAAATCCCGATGCCACTGTGTTAGTAACCTTTATCAACAGTTGGTTTGACCCTGCCGCAGCCAAGGAAGCTGCCCTCTCACAGGTCGACGCTGGCGCCGATGTACTCTTTGCTGAGCGCTTTGGCGTCATTGAAGCTGCTGCAGAGAACGATCTCTTTGCCTTTGGCAATATGAGCGATCAAAACGAACTGGGTCCCGACCACGTGCTCTCTGGTCCTGTGTGGAACATGGAGCCAACAGTTGACTATGTTATCGAGCAAGTTATCGCTGGTTCTTTCACATCCCAGGACCTCAAAGACTTTAGCATGATGGCAAAGGGCGGCTCAACCCTGGCAGACTATCACGGACTCGAGTCCAAGATTCCGTCTGACATCGTTGATTTGGTAGCGCAGCGTCAGGATGAGATCCTTAACGGTCTCTTCCGCGTAGATATCGACGAAGCGACCCCTGCTGGATCAAATTAGAAATATCGTCTAGTCAGGAACACGGTTCCACCAAGGAGCCGTGTTCCTATTCCCATTTAAGGAAGACATTATGCATGTTGTCGAGATGCGCCAGATCACCAAGCAGTTTGGCGATGTGATCGCAAATGACCACGTGGATTTCCAGTTGAGGAAAGGAGAGATACACGCTCTCCTGGGGGAAAACGGCGCTGGAAAGACCACGCTGATGCGCATCTTGTTTGGCTTGTATAAAGAAGATAGCGGCGATGTCGTGGTTGAAGATCAGCCGGTACACATTGGGTCACCGAAGGACGCCATAGAGTTAGGCATTGGCATGGTAACCCAGCACTTTGCCTTGGTGCCGCCATTCAGCGTGGCGGAGAACGTGGTCATGGGGTACAGAGAGAGTCTGAGCCTGGACATGAAAGCCATTGAGGCTGAAGTCGCCAGTTCGGCAGCCAAATTCGGAATCGAGATCGATCCATCTGCCATAGTTCGTCACCTTTCGGTAGGCCAGAAACAAAGAGTTGAGATCCTCAAAGCGCTATTTCGAGAGGCTAACGTTCTCATCCTGGATGAACCTACCGCGGTACTTATTCCTCAAGAAGTCGATGCATTATTTGAAATTCTAAAAAAGTTGCGAGAAGAGGGAATCTCTATCGTATTCATCTCTCACAAATTGAATGAAGTAATGGCGATCAGCGACCGGGTTACTGTGCTGCGCGACGGACAAGCGATCTCAACCATTGATACCTCATCAACCAACCCTACTGAACTAGCCAAGATGATGGTAGGTCGTGAGACCTTCGGCGTCACTCGACAGGGTGGAACCATCGCCGACCAACCTGTCCTCCAGATCAAGAACCTATACGCTGATGATGATCGTGGCTTGAAGGCATTGTCAAATGTCTCCCTCGTCGTCAATGCAGGTGAGATTCTTGGCATTGCCGGAGTAGGTGGGAACGGTCAGAAAGAATTGGCTGAAACCCTCTGCGGGATCAGAACTCCAACCGGCGGCAGCATCCTGGTCCATACCAAGGAGATGAGCGGAGCATCGCCCTCGGAAATGACTGCTGCAGGCGTAGGACGAATTCCTGAAGACCGACATTCTGGTGTTGTGGGTGAATTGACCGTCGCCGATAACTTGATCATGGAACACCTGGGGCGGTTCACTTCCCGCAGCGTTTTGGACAAGAAATCGATCAGAAAATACGCAAATGAGCTGATTGACCAGTTCCAAATCAAAGCCCGCCCACAAGACAAGACGCGTACGCTCTCTGGAGGTAACCTGCAGAAGGTGCTGCTGGCACGGGTTCTGGCCAACCATCCCGATGTGATCATCGCACCCCAGCCTACCCGTGGATTGGATGTGGGTGCTACCGAATATGTTCACAATCAACTGTTGGAGCAAAGGGAGCGAGGTGCTGCCGTGATGCTTATCTCGGAAGACCTGGATGAGATCATGGCATTGTCAGACCGCATCGCGGTGATGTATGAAGGCGAAATTGTCGGTGTACTCCCGGTGCAGGAAGCCGACATTGAGCGTTTGGGTCTGATGATGTCTGGTGTGCTAACGGAAAATAAAGATGCCCCTGCCTAAATTCAGATTAGAAAAGACAGGCGCACCGCTGTGGTTTCGGGGTTTGATTCCCTTAATCACACTAGTGCTGACCTTTATCATCACCTCGGGATTGATTATTTGGGGCAAAGCCAATCCCTTTGAAGCCTATTACTATTTCTTGATTGACCCGCTTTCTGGTAGAGTGAGCTTCCTCGAGGTGTTGGTCAAGTCAACACCCCTGATTCTGACCGGGATTGCGGTGACAGTAGCCTTTGTTTCAGGTTACTATAACATCGGTGCTGAAGGGCAATTGTACGCTGGAGCACTAGCTGCAGCCTGGCTTGGCACCGTCCTTGGTGGGGCTTCCACACCTGTCGCTATGCTGTTAATGGTGATCGGTGGTTTCGCTGCTGGGGTGTTATGGG
>JBDLKB010000148.1:0-4016 GCA_039714055.1 Chloroflexota bacterium | reverse complement strand
AGTTTGGTTGGCTCAGATACTGGTGTAGCGGTGTCATTCTGCGAAGCCGGCTTGAGTGTAGGAGGCGTTATATTGTTGCAAGCAGCGAGAAACACGGAGCATAGGATGATCAATGTGATGACTCGCATTTTCATATTCAACATCCTCTGTATTGTCAGCAGTATATACATACAATGTCCAGACAGCAATCGGTTCAAATCGGGTTGCCCCTATCCCAATCGAACATTACAATGCTGTCATGTGGAACGATGGTGGACTTTGGAGCACAGTTATTGGGCACGAATGGGCAGTGAATCTTCTTGCAGGTGCTCTAGCCAGAGACAAACTTGCGCATGCGTATTTGCTGACAGGTCCGCAGCACGTGGGTAAAACTCATTTAGCACGCACCATGGCTCAACTGTTGAATTGTGAAGAGGTCAATACTACAAGTTCTGATCTGGCATCGCCTTGTCAGAACTGCCGTACCTGCCAACTTATCACTCGCGATGTGCATCCCGATGTTAGATTGATAGCCCCGACAAGATCACGGTCTGGTCGGGTTGAGACTTTGAGAATAGGTCAGGTTCGCGAGCTGCAACGCGAACTTTCGCTGTCGCCGCTTGAAGCACGCTATCGTGTTCCGATTCTCACTCGTTTCGAACGGGCTTCTCTAGGTGCAGCCAATGCTCTTCTCAAGACACTGGAAGAACCTCCTTCAAGGGTGGTACTAATATTGACAGCCGAGTCAACCGAGGCGCTCTTGCCAACTATAGTCTCGCGTTGTCAGATCCTTCCACTGCGTCCGCTGCCAGTCAAAACTGTAGAAGAGGCTTTGCTCTTTAAATGGGGGGCTGAAGAAGAAACCGCTCACCGCCTGGCACATCTATCAAGTGGTAGATTGGGGCTTGCGCTCAAGTGGCTGGATGATCCCGAATCGCTTGACAAACGGGAGACGCGGCTGAATCAGATGGAGCAATGCCTAGGGGCTGACCGCATCGAGAACTTTAATCTTGCGCAAAATCTCACTACACCGAAGGCGGTCACATCAATACGCGAGACTTTGGAGCTGTGGTTGGGCTGGTGGCGCGACGTGCTCCTTATGGCTGGGGCATCAACATCGATGTTGCCTATCACCAATGTAGATCGGACTGAAACAATTCGTGATGCATCCATGCGGTATGGTGTGTCCCGGGCATCCGAAGGCGTACAGAACATTGTGCTAGCGCTGCAACAGCTCGATCAGAATGCCAATCCGAGATTGGTGGTAGAGATGTTGCTCTTGAAACTTCGAAAATTGAGCCATTAAGCTGGAAATTTGAAACCGTAAACTTGCGGCTTGTTACGTGAAGCTTAAAAATCTACGCACCATTACATAATACAATTTCAAGCTTATAACCCCTACATGTGGCGGCAATCCAGGGTCAGGTCGGTACAGGTGCGGGTACTTTGTTGTTAGAAAACCAGTAGGATCTTGGCTCTTACCTTAAATAAATCACCCTAAAAACATTGAAACCTTTAAGGTTCAAGCGCGATATTTCCTTGTGTTGTAATAGTGCGTTTGATAGAATGATGCACGCTGGACAAGAAAATAGATCGGGCTTGGGGAACTAGTCCCATCGCTTTGTGAGATCAAACCCAATCTCCACCATGGGGAACGTGAGTATCTCTGCGACCGATTTCCAGCAGTGCCTATTTACTGAATTGATTTGACTATTACACTGACATGGAAAGCAGTAAACCAATGAACCCAGCCGTCGCATGGAAGGCTGCCTTGGGTGAATTGCAACTGCAGATGACGCGCGCTACGTTTGACACTTGGCTCAAAGAGTCTCGTTTCCTGGCGTATGATGAAGAACACAAAGCGTTCTTTATAACCGTATCCAGCGCGTACGCCAAAGATTGGCTAGAGAACCGCTTGCACCGCATGGTTCAAAGGGTGTTGGAGAACATCACTGGCTTGACCTGCGATGTTAGGTTCGTGGTGTGGAACGATCATGAAGTGAAGGAACAACCACTTTTGCTTGAGGATGGAACCCAAGACACTGAAGTGGTAGATACAGAGCCAGAGCCACAATCAAGTCCCCAACCACAACAGTTTGCCCAGTTTAATTGGCGATATACTTTTGATTCTTTCGTCGTGGGCTCAAATAATCGTTTGGCACACGCAGCGGCACTGGCAGCATCCGAGAATCCTGCCCGTGCGTATAATCCGCTGTTCATCTACGGCGGTGTGGGCCTGGGTAAGACCCATCTACTGCAAGCCATTGGTCATGCGTGCCAAAAGAAGGGTTTAAATGTCCTTTACGCCTCGTCTGAACTTTTCACCAACGACCTGGTCCGTTCGATAAGATCACACACTACTGAAGAACTGCGCGCAAAGTATCGCACTCCGGATGTTTTACTATTAGATGATATCCAATTCGTGGCGGGCAAGGAACGAACACAAGAAGAGCTATTCCATACCTTTAACGCACTCCACGCAGCGGACAAACAGATCGTGATGTCATCAGACCGTCCTCCTAAGGCAATGGCGCGTCTAGAAGAAAGATTAAAGTCGCGCTTTGAATGGGGCTTGATTGCCGATGTTCAATCACCAGATCTGGAAACACGTCTAGCGATCCTTCAGACCAAAGCCGAAAGTGCACCCTATCATTTATCTGATGATCTTCTGAACATGATCGCCTACTATATTCGCAGCAATATCCGCGAGTTGGAAGGAGCGCTAAATAAGGTAGTTGCCTATTGCCAGCTTACTGGCGAGCAGCCTACGGTCCAACTTGCTGAAGCTGCTATGGCTGATTTGGTCAATAGGTCCGTTGACCTCACCCCGGAGATTATTGCCTCTAAGGTTGCCGAGTACTATGGTATCTCCAACGAGGATATCATGAGCAAGACGCGCAGCCGGCGTGTCGCCCGTCCGCGCCAGTTGGCGATGTACTTGGCTCGGGAAGAGACTGCCGCGTCACTGCCGCAAATTGGACGAGCTTTAGGCGGTCGCGACCATACCACTGTAATGTACGGCTGTGAGAAGATTCAGGACCTTTTGGAAACTGATCCAGCGCTGAACCGCGAGATGCTCGATATCAAGACTCAGCTCTACGATCACCAGGCTGCCCACTGATCTTCGAATAGTCAGATTCACTTCCACCAAGTTACCCCCCGTTCTCGTCAGGATTGCCAAAGGTATATCGATTGTTTATAATCTGCCCACCCTTGGGGAAGTGTCGGAATTGGCAGACGAGCGTGACTTAGGATCACGTGGGGCAACCCGTGCGGGTTCGAGTCCCGCCTTCCCCATCTAGTAGAGGGTTAGAACATGGTGATTGTCCATTTTCTAACCTTCGATTTTTGTATGGTAGTAGGAGAGTTACGTTGACATTACAGATCGAACAAAAAGAAACCGATAATCGTGAATTGAAGCTGACGGTACAGGTGGAAGAAAAGCGGGTGCAAGACGCAATACGGAGCACCGCCAGGAAGTTGGCAAAGAACCTGCGAATTCCCGGCTTTCGTCCGGGCAAAGCGCCTTTTCATGTAGTTGAAAGGACTGTGGGCAAGCAGGCATTGCGAGTGCAGGCAATCGACGAGATCACTCAGGACCTGTATCAGGAAGCGATCGCTCAGGTAGGAGCGATTCCATACGCGCCTGGTTCACTCGACGATATGAAATTGGAACCACTGGTACTGGATCTTACCATCCCTCTCACTCCAACAGTTGACCTGGGCGAATATCGCCTGGTTCGTGAGGAGCCAGTTGAAGTATCGGTAGAAGACAAGGCAGTTGACGAAGCATTGGCACGGATACAGGAAAAGCATGCCTTGATCGAGCCTGCTGACCGACCTGCCGCTGAGGGTGATTTGATAATTGCTGATGTCAAGGGAACTCAGGACGGTGAGACCATGATTGATCAGGAAGGCGCTGAGATGATCTTGGACCCGGAGAAGCTGTATCCGGACACCGATTTTGTAAAGAACGTTGTTGGTTTGTCCGCCGGTGAGCAGGTGTCTTTCGATCTCAACACTTCTGAAGAAGACGA
>JBDLKB010000147.1:0-4048 GCA_039714055.1 Chloroflexota bacterium | reverse complement strand
GGATATTGATGTAGGTGTTGCCTAACCTGGCATGAGAGAAATACCTTATAGGGAGAATACATGAGCGAGACTCGTTTTACAGTTATTGGAGCTGGTCACGGTGGCAAAGCAATGGCCGCAGATTTGGCATTCAGAGGTTTTTCTGTCAATCTATTTAATCGCTCTCCCGAGCGTGTACACGAAATTGCCATGCGGGGAGAGATTGAAATTGAGCGAGAAGGCGGGGCTAGTCGCTTGGGACGCTTGGCGTTAGTCACCTCTGATTATGAGGAAGCGTTGGATGGAACTGATGTGATCATGGTTGCCATTCCTGCATCAGGACATCGAGATGTGGCGCGCCTTTGTGCTCCCCATCTTCAAGATGGACAGACGGTGGTGCTTAATCCTGGACGCACTGGTGGAGCACTGGAATTTCAACAGATACTCAATAATGAAAACTGCGCCGCGGACGTAATTGTGGCTGAAGCTGGCACCTTTATCTTTGCCAGTCGCAGCCTTGGTCCTACACGGGTCCGCATTTTCCGACGCAAAAACGCTGTTCCTTTAGCGGCTCTACCTGCCATACGCACCGGGCATGTATTGGAAGCCCTGAGCGAGGCTTACCCGCAGTTTATTCCAGCCCCTAATGTGCTCCACACAAGCTTGGACAATATGGGAGCTATCTTTCATCCCGCTCTTACCTTGCTCAATGCTGGCTGGATCGAGCGTACCAAGGGTGATTTTCAGTTTTATATTGACGGTGTCACTCGTTCCACTGCTCGAGTGTTGAGTGTTCTGGACCGAGAACGGGTGACTATTGCTGCCGCGTTGGGGGTGCGTGCGCGGTCAGCAGTACGGTGGTTAAAGGATGCCTACTCAGCTAAGGGAGATACCTTGTATGAGGCGATTCAAGGTAACCCCGGATACCAGGGAATCAGAGGTCCCCGCAATCTGCGTCATCGTTACATTTTTGAGGATGTCCCCTTCAGTCTGGTTCCTTTAGCTTCATTGGGGAAGCAGTTTGGTGTGAATACTTGGGCGATTGATGCCATGGTTCGCTTGGCTTGCGTAGTACATGGCACCAACTACTACGAGCGGGGACGCACTGCAGAGGATATGGGATTGACAGGTTTACGCGTTGCTGAAATAATGCGCTATGTGCAAGAGGGGCAGATCAAACCGGTATATAATGAAAGGAATGGAAGCAATGGTCGTTGAGAACGAGAACATTAAAGGTTCAGCCCTCACGAGCAAGGCGAAAAGATATGGAGAACTTTATGAGTGATAGGGAAACAGGCAAGGTCAAGTGGTTCAGCGATGCTAGAGGATTCGGGTTCATTGCTCGCGACAGCGGACAAGATCTCTTTGTCCATTTCTCGAACATCGAAGGGTATGGCACGATTTCTCTGCATGAAGGGCAGAAGGTCGAGTTTGACATCGAACAAGGGCCTAAAGGGTTGCGTGCTGCAAACGTTAAAGCAATCGATTGATAACCTCAGCCTAATACTGTCAGTTCAGCTCCATGTGAATACGTGGCTAGGCAGAATGCCTGACCACTCTATCCTCGCCTGTTGCGTAGCAATCTAGCCTCGCTGAAGATGCCTGCAGTTCAGCCTATGTGACAAGCAAATCTCAGCACCGTCAAGCTATTCCAAACGGATCCGATTCCGCGTTCAGACGCTCGTGGTCGAAACGATTTAGCTACTATATAATGTGCCAGCGCTACAATTGAAAAAGGCTGTCAGATTCAAGTCACAGACAGGAGGAAGCCATGCAAGAGTCGACCGGCAAGGTAGGAACCTTTCGAATCGTCGTGGGAGGGCTGGTGGTTGTCGCACTGGTTCTCGGGATTGCCCTTATTGCCGCTGCTATCACTCGCTCAGTCACCCCTACTGAAGAGGGTGAGGTCAACGCTTTGGCATCAAGCACCAATGAGTGCGTAGTGTGCCACACCAAAGAAACTGCGGGAATCGTAAAGCAGTTTGGTTACTCAACCATGGCTGCTGCCGATGTCTCTTGTCAGGATTGCCATCAGGTTGATGCCGACTATCCTGATGCTTACGACCATGAAGGCACCTTTGTGAGCATCTCTCCTAGCACATCTCAGTGCCAAAAATGCCACGAGCAGCAGGTAGAGCAATTCCAAGCCAGCCGTCACGCCTTACCTGCCTATGTCGCCATGACCGGCACTGAACCACTGACCCCTGAGCAGTTGGCAATGTATGAAGCCGTCCCCGAGGGTTCCTTTAATCCGGACCGCTCGCGCAACTCCCTCTATAATCTGGAAGGTCCAGATATCACTCGTTTCGCCTGCGAAGGCTGTCATGATATCGGCAAGCCGCACGCAGACGGCGCTGTCGGGCAATGCCAAAAGTGCCACCTGCGTCACAGTTTCAGCATTGAGCAAGCGCGCAAGCCCGAAACCTGCAACCATTGCCACATTGGTCCTGATCATCCTCAATGGGAGATCTACCAGGAATCACCCCATGGAATTGCCTATGCTACCATGGGGCACGAGTGGAATTGGGACGCAGCTTCGGGAACACAGGATTCCAGTGACTTTGCCGCTGCTACTTGCGCCACCTGCCATATGAGCGGGTTCGGCGGCAGTCCCACAACGCACGATGTAGGCGACCGGCTCACCTGGTATCTATTTGCTCCTATCAGCAAGCGAAGGCCAGATTGGGAGCAGAATATGAGCCTCATGAAGAGCGTTTGCCGTGAATGCCACAATGAGACCTTTGTCAATGAGTTCTATGTAGATGCTGATGCCGCCACCGAAGCGGTCAACGCTTGGGTGACTGAGAGCAATGAGATCGTTCAGCCCCTGAAGGATCAGGGGTTGTTCACCGCTGAGCCCTTTGACGAGCCCATTGACTTTGTTTACTTTGATCTTTGGCATCATTGGGGCAGAACTGCCAAGTTCGGTTCCTGGATGCAGGGACCAGATTACGTGCAATGGCACGGTGCCTACGAATTGCTTCGGGAGTTGGCGGAACTGCGTGAGATGACAGAGAGCAAGCTGCACGAAGCAGGAGAGTGACATGTTCCTTCTGGCGGACTTGTTTCCTTTCCTGCGTCGCTATCGCATGCCTATATCTCGCGATCGCGCCGTTCTTTACCTCATGGCGCTCATGGAGGTCGCCATGGCGGTTGAGGTCTATTCTGGTCACTTGATCAGCGGCACCATCGTGCCCAATGAGTGGATACCCATCATCTTTGGTCCCATTGCCGGGGCGATGCTGGTGGTGGCTGACATCATTCGCAAGAAGAGAAGAGATCTGGCTTTATCTCTGGTTACCATAGCCATGACCAGCAGCATAGTGGTTGGACTGTTGGGTTTGTTCTTCCATCTTCGTCGGGCGTTGCTTCCTGCCGCACCAGCCGGGGAACAGTTTTCGGTTGATCTTCTCATCTGGGCGCCGCCGGTTATCGCCCCTCTGATGTTCGCCTTGGTAGGTGTATTGGGATTAAGCGCTGCTTTCACTGAGGACCCACACGACAGCGGCATCCTCACGCTGCCCCGGGGCATCAAGCTGAGGATGCCCTACAGCAAGACTCAAGCCTTTTTCTTCTGGGTGGGTCTGGCCATGCTAGCTACTACTGCTAGCGGGGTGCTGGACCATGCGAGAGCTGAATTCGCTAATCCCTGGCTTTGGTTTCCCACCGTTTTGGGCATCGCCGCCACCGTCATCACCATCATTCTTGGATTTGAAAAGCAGCCCAGCCGCGGTGAGCTTGCCGTGTATGTTGCGGCGCTGGTGTTGATGATGCTAGCGGGACCGCTGGGGATGTATTTCCATATCCTAGCTGATCTCACCGCCAGGGGAGAGGTGGTGTTCGAAAGGTTGATCAAAGGTGCGCCGGTGATGGCGCCGCTGCTTTATTCCAACATGGCGCTGCTGGGGGGAATGATCTTGTGGGACGCACGAGATTCGTGAATTGAGTCCAGCCGGCAGTTGTTGATTAAACTGCTGGCTGGAATGCTGCTGTTACGGGGGCTTTGCGCCTGTTTCGAACTGCTATGATTGTTCCTCGGTTGCTTCAGCTTCGGTTTGCTCGGGTGTGC
>JBDLKB010000146.1:0-4054 GCA_039714055.1 Chloroflexota bacterium | reverse complement strand
GCATACAATCACTCAAGTTCCCGGTAAATCGACCCATGAGAAGCATGATAACGACCACCACACCCAATCCGATCACTAGTGCCTCGATGCCGCGCCATCGCGTCGCTGCTGTACCCAACATGAGAATAAGAACCGCGAATATTGCGGTGCGAACCTGGGTAGAGAAAAGAGCCACTAGAATGACCGCCCCTATTCCCAGTATGATGGTGGCAACTAGATACCATTGGCTTTGCATAGGAATCCTGCCCCGTCGCAAGGCTACCAGTGCAAACGCAGAAACTACAGGCAGCAAGAGCGCCAGAACCCCAGCGACCATGGATGGATCCATCTGTGAGACAGACCCGGTCTGAACTATTGAACTGATTCCCGACACTTGGGCAGCGATTCCGTCAAGAACGGTTAACTTGTTCACCACCGTACCGCTAGCGAAATAAGCCAACGCGATGGACAAGCCCAGTAAGGTTGCTACTCCACCAATCCATAGGGGCTTTCGATCAGGTTGGTAACTGTTCACTGCAGCCATGAACAAGGCTATCCCCAAAAGCAAAACACAGGCAGATGTTTGAGCTGCTTCGCTAGTTGGCGATGACAACAGGGATGCTGGAACACTGATGAGCAGCAGCAGAAAAGGCGCATTGAGTGGAGTTCGCTTCATCCAGGGTCGCCCCGCTGCTCTGCGCAATAGCGAGAGAAGTGGAATCACCGCCAATGCTAACGCAGTGATGAACGGAAATACATGAGGAGAGAGCAACGCTGGCGATATCCCTGCCACCAACCACACCTCTCTATCCGAGAGCCAGATGGCAGCGTTCCTTGTTTTGGATTTACTCTTGTGGTTCAACATGAGCGCACAGCTCTATATTCACAAGCTATCATGCCACACCAGAGGAAACAGGTCAGTGGCGATATTCAGATATGTTCGCAAGTCAGACCGTTGGCACTAGCTGTTCTCTTGGTCTATAGCTGATCCCGGGGCGCGATGCGTAATTACGGAAGGGGCGCTGGATGAATCCGTGCGCCCGCTGCAGTCTGCGCTGCGGGTAGCTTCAAATGCGCATGCATCACTGCAATACATCTTTGAGCCAAACTTGATGGGATTCTCCTCGATAGGCTCCTTGCAGTAGTCGCAAATCGCCGCCATGGTTTCCTCCTCATGACCGAAGGGGTCATGTGATGCTCGATTGGCTGCAGTTGAGTAGAAAATACTCCCTGCTCAACTGCGAGAGCAGGGAGTAAAAGTGTATGTTAAACGACTAACTCAGGTCGTCGAATAGCGGCATGTGCTGCTGCTAATCGTGCAATTGGAACACGGAATGGTGAACAACTCACATAGTTAAGTCCTGCCATGTAGCAGAATTCCACTGAACTGGGTTCTCCGCCGTGCTCGCCGCAGATACCAACCTCGAGGTCGGGGCGTGTTTGGCGACCCAGCTTAACCGAAGTCGAAACCAACCTGCCAACTCCCTCCCGGTCAAGTATCTGGAACGGATTCTGAGGTAGAACTCCCTTCTCCACGTAATCCAACAAGAACTTGGCTTCGGCATCGTCGCGTGAGTAACCAAAGGTCATCTGTGTAAGGTCATTGGTGCCGAAGGAGAAGAACTGGGCAACCTCAGCGATCTGTTCAGCAGTCAATGCCGCGCGCGGAATCTCGATCATGGTGCCGAACTTGTACTTGATGACGATACTCTTCTCTGACATTACCTGCTGAGCCACCTCTTCCAATCGAGGTTGAACGTGATGCAGCTCGTTAACGTGGCCAGTCAGAGGGATCATGATCTCTGGATGAACATCAACACCCTGGAGAGCCTGACTGCAAGCTGCTTCAAAGATCGCTCTGACCTGCATTTCGATCAATCCTGGAAGGATGATACCTAGGCGGATGCCGCGCAACCCCATCATGGGATTAGATTCACGCATTCCTTCAACCTCGATGAGCAAAGGTTCCTTTTCTGCTAGTTTCTGCTTCAGAATCGCCTTTTCAGCGTCATCCGCTACTTGAATGTCTTTCTTTAACTCGGTGACCTCGACCAATAGATCTTCGAAAGCAGGAAGGAACTCGTGTAGAGGGGGATCAATCAAACGGATGATGACCGGCAGTCCGTCCATGGCTTTGAAGATACCCTCAAAGTCTTCTCGTTGGAAAGGAAGCAGCGCATCCAGTGCTCCTTGGCGCTCATCTTCTTCAGTGGCCAAGATCATCTTTTGCACGATTGGTAATCGTTCTTCTTCAAAGAACATGTGCTCGGTTCGGCACAGGCCAATACCCTTGGCGCCGAAGGAGCGAGCGCGTTCTGCGTCTCGGGGATAATCCGCATTCGCCCACACTTGCAGACCTCTTGTGGGAGATCCAGCCGGTAGGTCACGAATACCCTCTTGCGCGCTGATCTTGTCAGCCCACTCCAGGAGAGTGATCAGATCGGTCTCTTTCTCAAACTTGGGATGAACGGTAGGAATTTTGCCAATGAATAGTTCGCCTGTGGTGCCATCTAAGGAGACAAAATCACCCTCGTTCAGCACTGTTCCTGTCGCGTTGACCGATCGAGCTTCCAGGTCAATGATCAGATCATCACAACCAACTACAGCGGGAATACCAAATTGGCGGGCAACTACTGCGGCATGACTGGTAGCGCCGCCACGACTGGTAAGAATACCCTTGGAAGCCAACATGCCATGTACGTCATCAGGCTTGGTCTCAGGTCGGATCATGATGACATCCTGACCTTCTTCCTTCGCCATGCGTTCCGCGGTGTCGGCATCAAAGTACAGTCGCCCTACCGCTGCTCCTGGGGATGCGTTCACACCCTTTGCCAGGACACCAGCGGCTGCCTTTGCCTCAAAATCAAATTGAGGGTGCAGCAATGCATCAACTTGATCAGGAGAGACACGCAGTAAGGCTTGCTGACGGTTGATAAGACCTTCGTTCGCCATCTCGACTGCGATTTTGATGGAAGCTCCAGCAGTTCGCTTTCCGTCACGAGTTTGCAGCATCCACAAACGACCGTTCTCAATTGTGAACTCGACATCCTGCATTTCTGTGTAATGCTTTTCCAATTTCTCGCATATATCAGTAAATTCAGCATATACTTGGGGAAGGTCTTCACCAAGTTCATGGATCGGCTTGGTGTTGCGGATACCGGCAACAACATCCTCTCCCTGAGCATTCATCAGATAATCACCGTACAGAACCCTATCACCTGTTGCAGGGTCACGGGTAAATGCCACACCGGTTCCTGAAGTGCTGCCCATGTTTCCAAATACCATGGTCTGGATGTTTACTGCGGTTCCCAGATCATGGGCGATGCCTGCGGCATTGCGATAATCGATTGCTCGCCGTCCATTCCAACTCCCGAAAACTGCCTCGGTTGCTAGTCGAAGCTGCTCAATTGGCTCCTGAGGAAAGTCGGTCCCAGTCTCTTTTCTAATGATGCCTTTGAATTGATTGGTGATCTCTTTCCAATCAGCCGCAGTCAGGTCTGTGTCTGACGTGATACCATTAGCGTGCTTGACTTCATCCAGCACATCTTCGAACAGCTTATCTGATACACCAAGAACTACAGAGCCGAACATCTGCACCAGACGGCGGTAAGCATCGTAAACAAAGCGCTCGTCGCCCGTGAGTTCAGTCATGCCCACAGCGGTTACGTCATTGAGACCAATGTTGAGAACCGTATCCATCATTCCAGGCATAGAGAACTTGGCGCCGGATCGGCATGAAACCAGAAGAGGATTGCGGGGATCACCAAAAGTCTTCCCTGTTTGTTGCTCAACTGAACGCATCGCTTCCAGCTCTTGCTCCCACATTCCCTCTGGGAACGATTCACCTGCATCCAGATAGGCATTGCAAGCTTCTGTTGTTACAGTTAATCCTGGGGGTACTGGAACGCCGATACGGGTCATCTCTGCCAGATTTGCACCCTTGCCGCCGAGAAGGGAGCGCACTGCTTCCCAATCACCGTCTAAATGGTCCTCAGCTTCCCGGACCTGATCAAAACCATAAACCCATTTATTTGTCATTCTTCCTCCACAAAATCAGAGGCGCCACACGCGCCTC
>JBDLKB010000145.1:0-4062 GCA_039714055.1 Chloroflexota bacterium | reverse complement strand
GTCCATTTAATGGGTCCCAAGTTCCACAGTACACGACCATGTCCTGAGGAAAAGAACGGCTGAAGCAGGAGAATTACTACGGTGACAGGAAGTAGTTGCTTGCCCAGCCACAACAGCTTGGGCAGCGGAACCCTTGAGGAAAGCATTAACAAGACCGTCAATGCAATTACGGCAATTTGGATTCGAATTGAGAGGAATAACAACGATACCAGCATGGCGACAAGAGACAGGACCATCTTGGCACGGGGGTCAAGGCGGTGAAGCCAGCCATCTCCTGGATGGTACAAGTCGAACTTGATCACAACTCAACTATCCTCTTGAGCTAGATGAATGCGTCGGGTTGGTGTTCGCCCCATACATCTCTCAACACCTGGCATATTTCACCCAGGGTTATGTCAGCCTCGACACATGTGATGAGCACAGGCATTAGATTGTCACTTCCTCGTGCGCTAGTCTCAAGTTGTCCAAGCAGCTCTGGTACCCGTTCGGAATCACGCCCCTCACGCAACTTGCGTAAGCGCTTTCGTTGTGCTTCTTCGATCGCTGGATCCAATTGAAGGCGGTCAAGCTGTTGATCATCCTCTTGTATAAACCGGTTCACTCCAACTACCTCTGCCTCACCAGATTCGACAGCCATCTGGTGTTTATATGCTGCGTTCTGAATCTCACGCTGCATATAACCTACCTCGATTGCTGATAGCGCACCACCCAAGGCGTCGATTTCGTCTATGTAGGTAATGGCTCGCTTTTCGATCTCATCTGTCAGGTATTCAACATAATAACTACCAGCAAGTGGGTCAATGGTGTCTGTCACGCCCGACTCGTATCCTAGAATCTGTTGAGTTCGCAGTGCTATTCGCACTGATTCCTCCGTAGGCAGTGAAAGCGCTTCGTCTCGACTGTTTGTATGCAATGATTGTGTCCCTCCCAGCACCGCTGCCAGAGCTTGCAGAGTTACTCTTACAATATTGTTGTTGGGCTGCTGTGCTGTGAGAGTACTCCCGCCAGTTTGGGTATGGAACCGCAATCTCCAGCTCTTGGGGCTCTGTGCATTGAAACGGTCACACATGATTCGAGCCCACATACGTCGCGCGGCGCGGAACTTGGCAACCTCTTCCAGTAAGTTGTTATGAGCGTTAAAGAAGAATGCCAAGCGCGGGGCAAAGCTGTCGATATTCAACCCGACTGCCAGTGCTGCCTCGACATAAGCGATGGCGTTAGCCAGTGTGAATGCTACCTCCTGGACCGCAGTGCTTCCTGCTTCACGGATATGGTATCCGCTGATGCTGATGGTATTCCAACGAGGTACATTCTGATTGCAATAGGCGAACAGGTCGGTAATCAATCTCATTGAAGGCCGCGGGGGAAAGATAAATGTGCCCCGAGCAATATACTCTTTCAATATGTCGTTCTGTACTGTGCCCTGCAGTTTGTCAGTCTCAACATTCTGTCTCTTGGCAACCGCAATGTACATCGCCAACAGGATTGCCGCAGGCGAGTTGATTGTCATGCTGGTGCTGACTTTGTCCAAGGGGATCTGATCAAATAACTGTGCCATGTCCTCCATGGAAGAGATGGCTACTCCAACCTTGCCCACTTCACCCAGAGCAAGTGTGTCATCGCTGTCATAGCCGATCTGGGTGGGAAGATCAAAGGCGACAGAGAGACCAGTCTGTCCTTGATCAATCAGGTAGCGATACCTTTGGTTTGATTCTTCTGCCGAAGCGTATCCAGCGTACTGGCGCATGGTCCATAACCTGCCGCGATACATCGTGGGTTGAACCCCGCGGGTGAACGGATATTGCCCCGGGAATCCCAGTTGTTGTAGATATTCTGTTACACTATTATTCAGCTCGCCGGATGGATAATGAACTCTCTCTACTGGAATGGAGGATGATGTCTGAAATGTTTCTTTGCACTCTGGGAATCGTTTCAAAGTTGGATCAACGACATTGCTTTCCCAGTCCTGTTGCGCTGATTCGATCTCTTTCATTTCCGCCTCAATGCTATACTGGTTCTTGAACGTATATTGTCCTGAAAAAACATTTGCGTACCAGAGATTGATTGTTGTAGAATTCAGACTCCAAGAAGATCACTATAATAACGATTCATGACTACTCGCTTTCTAGATCAATACGCCAGACCAATAAACTATCTTCGCGTGTCGGTGACCGACAGGTGTAATCTTCGCTGTGTGTACTGCATGCCCGAAAAAGGTGTGCCTTTGTTGAGCCACACTAACATTCTCTCCTACGAAGAGATCACGCGTGTGGTTCGGGTTGTGGCGCAGTTGGGAATCCGCAAAGTGCGGTTGACAGGAGGAGAGCCCTTGGTCCGTGATGGTCTGGGAGATCTTGTCTCTATGCTGTCGGATATACCAGGGGTTGACGATCTAAGTATGACCACCAACGGGGTATTGCTGGCACGTCATGCGCAAGACTTGGCACAAAGAGGGCTGAAGCGAGTCAATGTTAGCTTGGATAGTCTGGTCCCTGAGAAATATCGCACCATAACCCAAAGTGGAAAATTAGAGAACGTATGGGAGGGTATCGCTGCTGCGGAGAAAGCTGGGTTGACTCCGATCAAGATCAATGTGGTTGTGCTCCGCGGCTTTAACGATGTTGAGGTCGTGGATATGGCACGACTCACCATTGACAACGATCGACACTTTCGCTTCATTGAAGCGATGCCAATGGGCAAGCACAAACTCTGGACCGAACAGGGATATGTGCCTATGGCAGAGATCAAAGCTCGTATAGAAACCGAGCTGGGGAAACTGGAGGGTGTAAGCAAGGATGCCACGGTAGTTGGCAATGGTCCTGCTCGCTACTGGCGGCTACCTGACTCGCGTGGAACAATTGGTTTCATCACTCCTATCAGTGAGCACTTTTGTGCTCAGTGCAACCGGTTGCGTTTGACTTCCGATGGCAAATTACGCCCCTGTTTGCTGTCTGATTATGAAGTTGATCTGGTGCCCGCACTCCGACACGAGAGGAATGACAAATATCTTACTGAGGTAGTGACAGCCGCTGTGATGAACAAGCCAGAGTGCCATCAATTAAATGACGATCAAGGGGGCACTGTTCGCGAGATGGTGCAGGTCGGGGGTTAAAGGTTGGCTCGGATTACCTGACCCAAAACCTCAATAGCGTATCTCATATCCTCCGGCTGTACATAGCTGAATGGCAAGCGAATGTTGCGTTCTCCTCCGCCTGTGGCAAAGAAATGGTGCCCCGAAAGGAAAGCGACTCCTTCTTTCAAAGTTTGCTCCAGAATCACAGATGAACTCACTCCCTCAGGTAGCGTAAGCCAGATGAAGAATCCTCCGCTAGGCTCATTCCAGGTCACATCCGGGGGCATGAACTCATTGAGCGCCGCAAGCATCACTCGATACCGTGAACCGTACTGATTGCAAAGTGTATGAACGTGTTCTGGCATCCATCCTTTTCGACAAAACTCATTTGCCACCTGAGCCGCGAATGGATTGACTCCTCCACCGGAAGACAATAGTCCACAATTGGTTATCCTCTCCAACGAATTCGCCGGTCCTAACAGCCACCCCAGTCGCAGGCCTGGCGACAGGATCTTGGAGAAACTGCCCAATCTAAGGACTTGTCGACGAGTATCGTCCAGCGTGAACAAGGATGGCGGAGGTGGAGAGCTGTAGTAAAGATCTCGATATACATCATCCTCGATCAACGTGACGTCATGCTGGCGTGAAAGAGTCAGAATTTCCTCCCTTCTCTTCAGACTCCACGTTACTCCCGATGGATTCTGAAACACAGGGATGGTGTAAAAGAGCACGGGAGCACTCTTTTTTCTTTTAGCCCAATGTATTTGATGTTCAAAGGACTCTATGATGGGACCTTGCGCGTCAGTGGCTACTTGTTGGATCTGAACTGGATGATCACGAATAAGAGCCAGAGCCTCATGGTAACTTGGCGCTTCAACCAACACTGTGTCCCCGGGACTGGTAAACAGTCGCAGAATTGAATCTAGACCGCCCGACGATCCAGCGGTGATTATTATTTCATCAAGGCTTAGATCAAGTGATTCGTCATG
>JBDLKB010000144.1:0-4081 GCA_039714055.1 Chloroflexota bacterium | reverse complement strand
GTGGACCTGGAGAGAGTAGCGTTCTTTGTCATGGCTATCGCCATGTTGGGATCGGCTATGTTCGGCGCTGTCACCGGAAGTTATTGGGGCAACGGACACGAGACCTTTTTAGCTGAAGATATAATCCGCGAACCACACAAGAGCCCACTGCAGTTGGCGATCATAGGCCATCTGCACATCATGCTGACCTTAATAGCGGTGGCGTTGGCGTTGATCGTCGGTCGTTGGTTCGATTTCAAGGGCGCTCTTCACCGTGTTTCCATGGCGTTGATGGTCGTGGGAACGATTGTGATCACACTCGGCGTCTGGTCGGTTGTACCCTATGAAGAAATCGCTCACATGATCATATACGGCGGCTCGGTTCTGGTAATGTTGTCAGCCCTTTTCCTGGTCATCTTTGGATTCGGCAAGCTGATACGCGAAGGTGTTGCCGCCAGCGGAAGAGAGAAATCTCATCTTGGTCACCGTCTCAAGGCATTGGTCAGCGACCCGCTGCGATTTGGCCCGTTGTGGCAGATGGTCTATATGAACTTTACCGTGAGTGGTATAGGAATCTTTATGGCGGTCAAACTGGACGAGATCTTTCGTGTCTGGCCCGCGCGCGAGGAACGTATCTCACTCACTGGGCACTGGCATATCCTATCCGGAATCATCGCTACCATCATTCTGCTTTATTACGCCGATCTTGCTGGTCTAAAAGGTAAGAAGCGCAAGTGGTTTGGCTGGATCGTGATATTGGGTTCTGATCTAGCGTTCGGCGCGGTGACC
The DNA here is from genome assembly GCA_039714055.1 of Chloroflexota bacterium. Lineage (GTDB taxonomy): Bacteria > Chloroflexota > Anaerolineae > Promineifilales > UBA4811 > JBDLKB01. The sequence goes on along the minus strand of JBDLKB010000144.1, from coordinate 3,313 downwards.
GTGTTCAGCATGAAGCGGCTGTTTGTGGAGGAGATGTCACAAGAAGGCATAGTTCACATCACAACACTGTTGGCAGACATCGGTCTGATATCGGTGCTGGTGGTGTTGGCGGTCTTGATGGTCTGGCGGCTGATCGATCTATTCCGCAAGCAAGGCAGGTGGGCGGCAGAAAAGAAAGAGGAGGAGCTAGCATGAAAAAGCTGATCCTTCTTTTGGTGCTTCTTCTCTTGGCAAGCTGCAGTGCGGAAACCGGAGAAGAGTTTGAATACATAGAAACTGGAATCGACGCTGACGCCTGGGTAGAGATCCCAGCGGGCGAGTTCCTCATGGGGCAGCATGAGCACGTGACCGACGTAGGTTCGTTTGAGATCATGCTCACCGATGTGACCAATGAGCAATTTGCCAGTTATCTGCAAACGCGGATGCGAATCAGCAGCTTTCAGTGGATGCAGGATGGCAAATTGGTAGGAGAGTATCCCGGTGATGAATTCCACCATGGTCGACATGAAGAACGCATTGATCCGGGAATTTACACCCATTTTTGGCTGGATGGAAGAGAATCACATGTGAAAGTGGTTGACGGAGAAGTGGTTATTGATCCTGGTACAGCCAATCACCCGGTGACCGGTGTGAGTTGGTTTGGAGCCAAAGCGTACTGCGAGTTTTTGGGCGGCAGGCTGCCAACAGAAGCGGAATGGGAAAAGGCAGCTCGAGGATTGGATTCGCGTCCATTCCCCTGGGGAGATGAGATCACCCGAGAGCACGCCAACTATTATTCAAGCAGAGACCTGTTCGAAAAGATGGCGGGAGGTTACTCAACTACTCCAGTTGGCTTCTACAACGGTAGAGAGTATGACGGTTATCAAACCAAGGACGGTTCCAGCCCATACGGCCTTTATGATATGGCAGGCAATGTTTGGCAGTGGATCGGCGATGTGCATGAGCAAACCCACCAACGTACTATGAAAGGCGGCAGTAAGGCGGATTACGCTTACGGTTTGCGAATATGGATGCGCAACTATGCCGGTCCCGACTATACCAGCGCAAATGTCGGTTTTCGCTGTGCCCGATGAGCCTGAAAACAGGAAAGTACCAGTATGCATGATGAGCAAATAGTACAAGTCACCACCATATCGCGACCCAGGTCGCTTTGGACCACGGTGAGACTGTATTGGCCCCTGATCAAGATCTTGCAGACGCTGCTTTTGCTCATCACCGGAATCGGCGGCTATATGAGCGCATACGATCCGGTGTTGCACTGGACCAGGATATTGTCGCTTTCCGCTAGCTTGTTCCTAGCAATAAGCGGCAGCACCATGCTCAACATGGTGCTAGATCGAGATATCGATGCGCTGATGAAACGGACGCAATCGCGTCCATTGCCGGCAGGCAAACTGGACAGCACTCAGGTTACCGTAGTAAGTGTGACTTTGTCGACTATTGGTGTGTTGTGGGGTTTCATACTTTCCCCGTTGTTTGGGGCAGTGATCACTGCCGGTCTCATCTTTGACGTAATGGTCTATTCCCTGTGGCTCAAACGGCGCACCGCCTGGGCGGTGATTTGGGGTGGGATATCAGGAGGAATGCCAGTACTGGCGGGGCGAGTGCTGGGAACAGGTCAATTTGATTTGGTGGGCATGCTGCTTGCGCTTGCCATCGTTACCTGGATTCCGTCACATATCATTCCCCTGACCCTGCGTTACCGAGAGGATTATGCACGAGCGGGCATTCCCACGGTACCTGCCAGGTATGGGGAAAAGGTCACCCGCATCATTGTGAGCTTGTCAATTACAGTTACCGCGGTGATGATGCTGTTGGCAGCGTACCAAAGTGGCATGAGCCAGCAGTTCCTGATAATGATTGCGGGTTTGGGAGCTGCTTTATTGTTGGCAGCAGTGGTAAATGCATTATTCAAAACTCGCCTGCTAAATCTAATATTATTCAAATCAGCGTCGCTATACATGCTGGGCACTATGGCATTTATGATAGTTGGATGAGTCTATGAGAATACTGACAATAATCACCGGTGACTATGGGCGACGGCATGTGGACAATATTCGTGCGCATGGGCCGAAGGAATGGAGTATTGATACCTGGGAAGCTCCTACTCTATTGCCCTTGATTGTGGACTATCCGGAAGAGTTTGTACCCGAGTCGCTCCAGCCGGCGGATCTACTTCTTTCCTTTGCGGAACACAAAGGCGTGGCGGAACTGCTGCCCGAAGTAGCCAAGATCACAGGCGCGCAGGCAGTGATTGCGTCAGTGGATAGTGAATCGTGGCTTCCACGAGGATTGGCGCGCCAGCTTCGCGGTTGGTTAGAAGATATGGGAGTTGCAAGCGCTACGCCCAAGCCGCTGTGCAGTTTGGATACCGGTGAGTACAGCGTTACCCGGCGGGAGAAACTGCCGGTGAACCATCCTTTCATCGTCGAGTTCGCCCGCTATTTCGGCAAGCCGGAATTGGATATACAGGTGGATGAAACGACCAACACCGTTAGCAAGGCGCAGGTAAAGCGCGACGCGGTGTGCGGTTGTGCTCGATATACGGCGGAGAAGCTGGTGGGGGTCAGTGTGGACGAAGCGGTGGAAAAGGCAGGGTTGCTGCACCATCACTATCCATGTCTGGCAAGCATGGTGAAGGACACGGACTTTAACGACACTCTGATGCACGTCTCGGGGAATCTGCTAAAGGATGACGTGCTGCGGCAGGTTCGGGATCATCTTACAGTTCAGCCCATTGTTCCAGCCGGGCTGGTGAGTGAAACGAAAGAGTCAGAGCAGACTGGCTAGTCCCTTACGGTCCCTGATCGTTATCACGCTGCGCGTCAGTTCTATCAAACCATCGTTTTCCAGATTTCGTAAACTGCGGCTTACCATTTCTCGCACGGTGCCGACATGAGAGGCGATGTCTTCCTGGGTCCAACGACCTCTGTCGAGCGAGTCGCCGGTTTGACTTTGCTGCAGCAAGAACACCACCAGTCGGTGCGTCACTGAGAGGAAAGAAAGGCGGTAAACTTGATCTACCAACTCACGGCATCTGACTGCCAGGCTGCGAGTGATCTGCTCCCGCAGTTGGGGAATCTCTCGCTGGAGCGCTTCTATGCTCTGTTGGGACCATGACCAGGTGGTTGTATCCTCAACGGCGACGAGATTGGCAGGATTATTTCCCCCGTCAATCACAGGTACTTCATTGCAGGAATCACCTCGGTGCAGCAGCGCCAGAACCTGTTCTCTCCCCGCAGGCGAAAGCCGATAAATTCGTCCAAGTCCGGAAACGATCAGGTGCAATCCGTCGCAGGGATCGCCTTCAAGG
>JBDLKB010000143.1:0-4091 GCA_039714055.1 Chloroflexota bacterium | reverse complement strand
TCCTTTTCCTGGCTTCAACCTCCCGCGGGATTGAAAACCCACGGGAGGTGATCGGGTGCACCCGAATTGATCGATGAACTCAGGCACAAACATACCACCCACCCATCGAATAGGAGAGCTGGTCTCTATTCAGTTGAAATGATCAAATAACGCTATCTAAAATTGGTGTCCTAGATCGGAGCCCGGGTGATCTTTGAAAACTCGTCCACAACTCCAAATTGCTTAACGCTAAAGTCGCTGAGTCCTGGATAGTTCACCACCATCTTGGTCAGTTCAGAATTGAGTAGATCGTTCAGGAATCCTTCGTTGGTGAACAGATAGATTCCGCAGAACTCGCTCTCCTCAGCGTTAAGAGACCATACTTTCCATTCAAGCCCCGGAACCTCTGCATACTTGGGGGCTAGACCAGCAAAAGCTTCGGCCAATTCAGGTACGGACATATCGAACTTGAAATTGATCGTGAGAATCATTTTAGACATTGCTTACCCTCCTTTGGTGTTGACCGCGCTAACGGTCTTTAATATCGATAGCACTTTGCTCAATGTTCGATAGACACCTCCTCCGCATGACCCAACGGCATTGAATTTGCCCTGTCAAAAGCAACAGGACTGCGCCAAGACTCCACTTGGGCACTCGCCAGGCTGATTAGTACGAATGTGTAGTTTTAGGTGACTTCAGACAGATGAACGGGGTGTTGTAAGCGACGCAAGTTCATGGTCTGGCCAGATTTCATCTTATTCGATTTGACTACGATTGTCAATATAAATGATTAACAAAACGGTTGATGGATAATCGGCATGTATCGGAACCTCCTACATTCAATTCCTGTAGGGGCGGCCATGGTCCCTTCGCGATAGCGAATGGGGGTTTCCCAGCGTTGTAGGGGCTTAGTCCAGGTTTTCTGGGCGCAGTGCCCCTGCGACAGTATCTTTCATACACTGGTAGGGGCGCGGTGCGCATAGCCTCCTGTGATGTAGTCATAGGGTGCCGCGCCCATGGGCGACGAGACGTCGCCCCTACAAGTCCACTTGTTATTCAACGCAGAACCTGGTTGAGAATGCCAGTTGGCATACAATAGATATCATGACCGAATCGATCAGGATTCTGAAACCGGGTGACGAACAGGCACTGGAAGCCTTTCTGCTGCCGCGAATCGATACCTCGATGTTTCTAGTCGGCAACATGCGCTCGTCCGGTCTGGAAGACAATGGTGAAACCTATCAAGGAACCTATGCTGCTGCCTTCTCTGGAGAACGTATCACCAGCGTCGTAGCCCACTGCTGGAATAATAACTTGATCATTCAAGCACCAAATGATCTGGAAACACTGTGGCACAAGGCAGTGCAAACCACGGGACGCCCCATAGGCGGAATGCTAGGACCAGATGAACAGGTCAGTAAGGTAATGGCAGCGCTGGATGTAGACGATTCCAGATTGAAGTTAAATGACAATCAGAAACTCTACAGTCTGGAACTGGATGATCTTGTGATCCCCGATGAACTGGAAACTGGCAGATTCATCGGACGTCCTATTGAAGCACGCGATCTGGAACTGATCACAAAATGGATTATTTCCTTCAGAATCGAGGCTATGAACCGGAAAGACAGCCTCAAGTTGAGGGATGAATGTCGCACTCACACTGAAAGAAGATTGCATGAAGGGCGCGCTTGGATTCTCGAGGACGGCGGTAAGCCGGTATCAACTAGCGGGTTCAATGCAGCTTTTAAGGAAGCGGTTCAGGTTGGGGGCGTCTATACCCCTCCCGAGCTGCGTGCTCGCCGATATGGTCGGGCAGCAGTTGCCGCCACGCTCCTGGATGTGCGAGCTGAAGGAGTGAAGAAAGCAATCCTGTTCACTCCAAGTGATAACTTCCCCGCCCAAAGAGCCTATGCCGCGCTGGGATTCCAGCACATTGGGGGCTACCGCTTGGTTCTCATTGACCCGCCGGTGGAAGTTGCTTGATCTGCGCAGTTCAGCACCTCAAACCAGTCTGTTACTCCCAATCGCGTAAAGCTGCCCATCTGACGACAGGTTTGTCGTGTTCAACATCGATTGTGCCCACGTAAACGCAATCTGTCTTTGACCCAAGCCGTGTGTAGTGCTCCAGGATGAACCTGGAAGTAGCAGACATATCTAGCTCAAAAGCTTTATCGATTTGTATCCAGTGCAGTTCTCCCTCTTCTGTCGTACCTACATCTTCTGTGTGCGTTGATCCGAAATATATGTATTGTATGCGGATCTCGTTGCCCTTCCTTCTGAGCACAACATACTTGAGTAATAGGTCAACAACGTCGTTTTCAGTAAGACCAGTTTCCTCTTTGATTTCTCGCAAGCAAGCAGCTCGTGGGTCGTTGATTTCTTCGACCTCAAGATGACCGCCAATTGATGCCCACATTCCAGGAAGCAATTCGGCATTCAAGGACCTTCTCATAAACAGAATACGGTCACCGTTCAAGAGAAATGCTACAGACATCAGACGGGTGCGAATCACAAACTCTCCTATTCTCTTCTGTCAGTATAAACCTGATAGAGGAATCTTGCGACTATTCCTATGTCCCCCCTCAAAACATTAGCGGTGCTCCCTCTCCTTGGAAAGGCGCAGTCCCGCAATAGCGGGGAGAGGGTGTGCGGAGCAGAGCGGAGCCTCCCGGTTTTCGGGATGGGGTGAGGATAGTTCTATATCCTAACATTATGTCGATATTAAAATCCTCTCCACTGTATCAGAATAACGCCCCCCTCCCTCAGTCCCTCCCCCGACCATATGCATATTGCATTCCCAGCCCAATCGGGGGAGGGAGGTCTGTCTTGGGATATTTAACGCGAAGGCGCAGAGACGCAAGGACAAAACTAATCTTTGCGCCCTCGCGTCCTAGCGCCCTTGCGTTGGTTAGAAGATACCTACGGGAGGTTTTCTCTACTTGATAACTACGCACCTGGTGCGGGTGGTCTGAACAGGAAGGTCTCGACCGCACGCCATACCCGTCTCAACGCCGATCTTATACGAGCCAACAAGTAGAAAATACTCAGGCGGTGTCGATGCCAGACTGATACCGGTTCTGGTCTCGTCACCCACTGAACCGCAGCCGCAGCCCAGGTCAGTCCCGCGCCAAAACCCACCAGCAGCAGATTGTCACCTGGTTTTACCTTGTCTCGCTCTATCGCTTCACACAGAGCCAAGGGGATCGATGCGCTGGAGGTATTGCCATAGCGGTCAAGATTGACATAGATTTGCTCTTGATCAATTTTCAGCAGCTTTGCTGCAACCTCGATAATGCGAATGTTAGCTTGATGCGGCACCACCAACGAAATGTCCTCAATCTCCAGCCCCGCCTTTTCCATCGCTTCGAGCGACGCTTTCTTCATCACTCGGGTGGCGAATCGAAATACCTTGCGCCCGTCCATTTTAGCAGTGTGCATGCCTGCTTCCACTGTCTCCAGTGTCGCCGGCATCTTGGCGCCGCCTGCGGGTATTATCAAAGTCTCCGCGCCTGAACCGTCCGATCCCATCACCGTGGAGAGCACGCCTCCGGGTTGATTCGATGGACCCAGCACTACCGCTGCCGCGGCATCGCCAAACAGGACACAGGTGTTGCGGTCCTCCCAATCGACGAAACGCGAGAGGGTCTCAGCTCCGATCACCAGTACATGGTCTACCGCTCCAGTCGCCACCGCTTGTGACGCGAGCGAAAGCCCGTATATCCAGCCAGAACAGGCAGCGCTCAGGTCAAAAGCGCCTGAATTCTTAGCCCCCAAGCGGTCCTGCACAATACAGGCTGTGGCGGGAAATATGTATTCTGGAGTGGCAGAAGCGACAATGATCAAATCCAACTGCGATGGATCCAGATCAGCCACTTCCAGCGCTTTGCGCGCTGCTTCCTCCGCCAGGTCTGCGGTGCTCTGGTCGTCTGCGGCAATACGGCGCTGGCGAATGCCGGTTCGTTCTACGATCCACTCATCGCTGGTGTCCACCATCTGCTCGAGCTCGAAGTTATCCAGTACCTTCTCGGGCACATAACTGCCCCAGCCGATGATGTGCGCTTGGCGCTTACGGCCGTTTCTCTTGTGGATGCCGTTGCCATTCGCTGGCTGCC
>JBDLKB010000142.1:0-4093 GCA_039714055.1 Chloroflexota bacterium | reverse complement strand
ACCATTTTCGTCACCCAGACCAACTCGATCGGCATCGCCATCGTTGATCAATACTACGTCTGCCCTTACATCTCGAGCGAAAGCGAGTCCCGCATCAACATTGGGCGGGATCGGTTCTGGACGTGTCATCTCCGGGAATAGTGGGTGGCGTTGATTATGAATTTCGATAATCTTGGTGCTGCCGCCTCCAAGAATACGTGAGAACCATCCTATACCATTGCCCCACATACAATCCACCACCACGGTGAGACCCGCATCTTTGATTGGTTGAACATCGATGAGTCGTTCGATCTGTTCCAGATAGTCAGGAGCCGGGTCAAAATAGCTGACCAATCCCTGTTCTAGTGCATCATCCAACTTGATTCGTTTTACCTGGCTGATGTCGGGGATCAATGCTTCGATTCGAAGCAAGCCGTCGGGAGCGATGGCGCCGCCGGTTTCGTCGCGAACCTTGAAACCATTGTCGGTATTGGGATTGTGGCTAGCGGTGATATTGATAGCGCCACCTGCTTTCTTTGCCAGTACAGAGTAGGAGATCACCGGTGTAGGTGTGGGCCCGTCAGTGAGCCAAACCTCGATACCATTGGCAACCATCACCTCGGCTGATGCCGCAGCGAAATCCTCTGCCCGATACCGCTGGTCATGGCCGATAATCAGTCCTTTGTCACTCAATCCCTGCTCAATCAGATACAAGGCGAAACCTTGGGCGCAGCGACGTACGTTGTCAAAGGTATAGTCCTCGCCAACTGATGCGCGCCAGCCGTCGGTTCCGAATCTAATCTCGCTCTTCATCACTATCCCTCATCGTTTCAATGTTGTCATATCGGTTACGTCAGGCACCTTTGCCCCTGACTTTAGCAGTTCCATATCGGCATCGACCATGGTGGTGATCAATTCTTGGAAGGACACATCGATTTCCCATCCCAACACCGATTTTGCTTTAGTTGGATCACCCACTAGGAGGTCAACTTCAGCCGGTCGGAAAAAGCGTTCGTCGCGAACCACGAAATCGTCATAGTTCAAGCCGACATGGGTGAACGCTACATCACAGATCTCACGGATGGAGTGGGTCTCACCTGTCGCAATTACATAGTCATCGGGTTCGTCCTGCTGTAACATGAGCCACATTGCCTTGACATAGTCACCCGCAAATCCCATATCTCGGCGGGATTCCAAGTTACCCAGCGCCAATTTATCCTGCATACCAAGTTTGATAGCAGCTACACCGTGGGAGATCTTGCGTTCCACAAACTCAAGACCACGTCGCGGAGAGCCATGGTTAAAAAGGATACCTGTTGAGGCGTAAAGGTCGTAGCTTTCCCGATAATTCACCGTGATCCAATGTCCATACACTTTGGCAACAGCGTAGGGGCTGCGGGGGTGGAATGGAGTAGCCTCGCTTTGAGGCACTGCTCGTACCTTGCCGAACATTTCGCTAGTGGATGCCTGGTAGAATCGAGCATCGGGAAGCACAGTGCGCATTGCTTCCAACATACGGGTCACTCCCAAGCCTGATATCTCACCTGTGAGAATGGGCTGGTGCCACGATGTTGGCACAAAGCTTTGTGCCGCCAGGTTATAGATTTCGTCGGGTTGGAATTCTTTAAGAATGCGGAACAGGTTAAGCTGGTCCAGCAGATCTCCTTGAACCAATGTCATGCGGTCTTGGATATGTTCAATGCGGTCGAGTTTGACTACACTTGACCTCCGCACCATACCAACGACCTCATATCCTTTTTCAATCAACAGTTCTGCGAGATATGAACCGTCCTGTCCAGTCACTCCAGTGATAAGTGCAACAGGCATGAAACACCTCCTGGTTCTCTTGTGTGGAATTGCGTTAGCGCGAGGATTATAGCTTACTCAATTAGTGTCAGCAATAGAATAGAGAGCAGCCGAAACAGCGGCTGCTCTCTTTATTAATCAAGTTATAACTTTTAGTCGAGACCGGCAGCGGTGCGTAGCGCAGCTGCTTTGTCGGTTTTCTCCCAGGGAAGATCAATGTCATCGCGCCCAAAATGACCGTACGCCGCAGTTGCTTTGTAGATGGGGCGGCGTAGATCAAGGTCACGAATGATAGCAGCAGGTCGAAGATCAAAGTGTTCTTCGATGAGAGCAGTGATCTCATCGTCTGGAAGTCTGCCGGTGCCGTAGGTTTCGATTGCAAGTGATAGCGGTCGTGCTACGCCGATGGCGTAACTTACCTGGATCTCAAGTCTGTCAGCGATGCCCGCTGCCACGATATTCTTGGCGATGTATCTTGCCATATAGGTAGCTGAACGATCGACCTTTGTCGGATCCTTACCGCTGAATGCTCCACCGCCATGGCGAGCAACACCACCGTAGGTATCGACAATGATCTTGCGACCTGTCACACCCGCATCACCCTGAGGGCCGCCTATCACAAAGCGGCCTGTGGGATTCACATAGATCTTGGTGTCTTCGTCCAGCATACCGTTGGGTATGCAGTATTTGATCACTCGCTCTTCGATGTCTGCCTTGATCTTTGCATGATCGACATCTTCTGAGTGCTGGGCGGAGATTACCACGGTATCAACTCGCTTGGGTACACCATATTCATATTCCACCGTAACCTGGGTTTTACCGTCTGGTCGCAGGTAGGGCAATATGCGTTCCTTTCGTACATTGGTCAAGCGTCGAGCAAGCTTGTTTGCCAAGTCGATCGAAAGCGGCATATAGGTCTTGGTCTCGTTGCAGGCAAACCCGATCATCATACCTTGATCGCCTGCTCCGATTGCTTCGATCTCCTCGTCCTCGTTAAACTCGCCTTCCTTGGCCTCAAGTGACTTGTCCACACCAAGGGCAATGTCTTTGGACTGTTCTTTGATACTGACGATCACACCACAGGTTTCGTTGTCGAAGCCGAATTTCGCTCGAGTGTAGCCAATATCCTTGATTGTCTTCCGCACCAGCTTGTTGATGTTCACGTATGTACTGGTGGTGATCTCACCCATCACCAGGACCAAGCCGGTGGTTACTGCGGTCTCGCACGCCACTCGTGCCTCAGGGTCGTCCTTGATGATGGCGTCCAATACCGCGTCCGAGATCTGATCACAGACCTTGTCCGGATGACCTTCAGTCACCGATTCGGAAGTAAAGAACCATTGCGGTGATGTGAGAAAAGTTGGTTTTGAATCACTCATGTTTTCCTCCAGAGTCTATTGCTGAATCCTAGGTTCCTTCGGTCCAGGAAGCCAGATATTTTATTTGTTCTTCTGTTAAGGTGTCGATCTCCACACCCATACTATCAAGTTTGAGTCGGGCGATTTCATGATCGATCTCCTCAGGCACTGCATAAACAGTGTTCTCCAGTGAGCTGCCGTGCTTCAAGATGTACTCAGCACCCAGTGACTGGTTGGCAAAGCTCATATCCATCACACTGGCTGGATGTCCTTCCGCCGCTGCTAGGTTGATCAAACGACCGTCAGCCAACAGGAACACCACCTTACCATTCGGTAATTCGAATTCCTCAACAAAGGGGCGAACCAAGCGAGGCGAATTCACCGCCATATTGTGCAAACCGGACACATTGATCTCTACATTGAAATGTCCCGAATTGGAGATGATAGCTCCATCCTTCATCACTTCCATGTGATGGGTGTCGATGACGTTGATGTCACCGGTGGAAGTAATAAAGATATCTCCTTGAGGAGCTGCTTCAGCCATGGGCATCACCCGATAGCCATCCATCACTGCTTCCAATGCTTTGAGATGGTCAATCTCGGTAACAATCACATTGGCTCCCATACCCTCGGCTCGCATGGCGATACCACGGCTGCACCAACCGTATCCTGCTACCACCACTGTCTTGCCCGCGATGAGGATATTCGTGGCGCGAATCACACCATCCAGAGTGGACTGACCTGTGCCATATCGATTATCAAAGAGGTGTTTTGTCAAAGCGTCATTCACTGCTACCACGGGGAACTTGAGTGCTCCGTCATTAGCCATTGCTCGCAGCCGGATCACACCAGTAGTGGTTTCTTCCGTACCGCCCACGATGTCGCCTAGCAGCTCAGTTCGATCTCGGTGGATGGTGCTTACCAGGTCTGCGCCATCGTCCATTGATATG
>JBDLKB010000141.1:0-4124 GCA_039714055.1 Chloroflexota bacterium | reverse complement strand
AACCCAAGTTCGATAGTCTAGATGATATCATCACCAGTGCCTGGAAGTGGCACCTGGCTCATCCGCAAGGCTATACAGGTTGAGCAGGATATCCGGAGCACAAGCTTAGGATTTAACCGCGGGGAGTGTAAAACTAAATCGGCTGCCGACGCCCAATTCGCTGGTGACACCAACTGCTCCCCCAAGCCTTTCGGCTATCCGGCGCACTATCGACAGACCCAGACCGTATCCTGTCGCGTGGGTTTGATCCAATCGGGTAAACGGAGTGAATAGTCGATCAATCTCGTGGTCCAAGATTCCTCTGCCGTTATCCTGCACCCAAAATCGCAATTGATCATGATTGACACGAGTTGCACCTAATTCAATGTGAGGCGGATCGCCTCCATACTTGACGGCATTACTCAAGTAGTTGACCCATATCTCCTCGACCCAAGGTCCGTATCCGAGGGCAACAGGCCACTGGTCTGGATGGACGATATCAGTACCGCTTTTTCGGATCATGCGATCCAAGCGCCTGCTTGCATCACGTACAATACGAGCCATATCCAGGGGCACCATGACCAATGACTCGCGCCGGCGCACTTCCGCCAACAACAACAATTCATCAATGATATTGTTCATCTTGTTGCTGTTCGAGAGAATGCCTTCCAGGCAACTAGCAATTTCGGGTTCTACACCATGACCGAGATCTTCAACTAGCAGCGATGAGAAGCCAATGATGTTTGAGAGCGGTCCTCTCAAGTCATGAGCTACAGTGTGAGCAAAGGTATCGAGTTCCTCATTACGGTCCCTAAGGATTTCGTTGATCTGGCGCAAACTCAGGAGATCACCATGTCGGGCAAGCGCAATGGCGATTGCCCGATCGAGGCGTTTTCCAGTAACAGGTTTGACCAAGTATGCTGCAACTCCAGCGTTCGAAGCCTCAGCAACCAAGTTCTGAGATTCGTGCGCAGTAAGTAGCACAATGGGGATAGAAGCCTGATCATGAATTATTTTGGCAGCATTGATGCCAGCCATTGAATCAGTGACCCCTGAAACGGGATCTGGCATCTGTACATCCATCACCACCAAATCAGGTTCAAGTTCTGATACAAGACTCAGAGCTTCTGCAGAGTCATAGGCAGCACCGCAAATGGTGTATCCGAGACGGGTCAACTGATCTTGAACCAATTCATTGACCATTGCCTCATCTTCGACTACCAATATGCTCGTGTCGGTACGCTCGTCCATCTATTGATCCTCATTTATTATTCGAGTAACCACAGGTTTAAACCGCAATACTGCGACTGCTCCATCTTCATTCATCAACTCAAGAGTCCCACGCAAGGGGCTTCGCGTGGTGATGCGCACCAACCTCATGCCTACAGATTCATTCTCACCGAGCATTACATCCTCTGGCCAGCCGGGACCATGATCACGATATCTCACTTCGATCCCTTGATCAGGCACTGAAGACAGAGTGATGTCTATCTTTTCTTGTTCACTACCATGAAACGCATGCTTGACACTGTTTGTCACCAACTCATTTACTACAAGAGCCACACCTGCAGCCTGCTGTGCTCCGATGAGCATAGTCTCGTCGGATGGTATAACACTCACGTTTAGCTGTACGTCAACAGGACATCCGGAGAGTGCCCCGTGAGCTACTTCGCTTATCAGGCGGTCTATAGGCAACGGTGACCACTCTGTTTCCGATAACAAGTCATGAACTGTTGCCAAACCTTGAATTCGGGTCTCAATGTCCTCCATGGTAGCTACAGTGACCTCATGTGAGCTCTTGGCTCGCGCTATCTCCAAGGCAATGATGCCGAGAATGGATGCCAAGTTGTTCTTGACCCGATGACTAACTTCATGGAGGAGATTGGCCTTGGTATCAGCATCTTGTCGAGCTTGTCCCAACAGTCGATCATTTTCAACAGCAAGAGCGATCTGGTCAGCAAGACAACACAAGAAATCCCGGTCTTCGTCGTTGAACGCATCATCTTCATTGGCAAAAAGAATGACCAGTCCCAACATGGCCCGGCGGCTGCGCAGTGCAAGACAAAGACCACATCGAAATCCTGCGTCTGAGACCAACTTGTTGGTGTCTGGAAGCAACAAGGTATCAAGATAAGGCGGTGCTCCAGTTTGCTTGGAACCGAAATTGGTCACCTGCTGCACAGTAGTCGAACTCAGTAAATTGTATTTGATTTTGAAGGATGATGAGATGTTGCGTGTTGCGGCTAGACAATAATCACCTTCTTGATCATAGCGGTTTAAAAGGAATATTGCACCGGCTGCTGCAGGTGAAGCCTGAACCATTTCTCGCAGGCCTTGAGTAACAATTTCATCTTCAGTTGGTGCGCGGTTGACTACCGCTGCAGTGCGCCTGATTGTTTCAAGTTCAAGGGTGCGTTTATCAAGAACCACCTGGCTATCAGCGTATAATTTGGCATTGAACAAAGCTGTTGCGGCACTGTTGGCAATGGCAGAGAGCAGTTGTACCTCGGTGTTCTTGAACTCGCGGCGTTTGCCGTAGATGGCTTCGACCACCCCCAGCACTTTGTCTTCACGCACGATGGGGACGGCGAGAAGCGAATGCAATTCGGTACCCGCTTCGTTGGCGATGCGACCAAAGTAATCGGCATCTTTAGCAACATTAATCACCATTTGTGGTTCTCTTGACCGGAACGCACGACCAGCTATGCTGCTGTGAAGGGGAACGACAAGTCCATTGTCAAGCTTCTGCCGTGGCAGGTCTGTCGAGGCACGAAAGACCAGTTGCTGAGTATCTGTGTCCCAAAGCAAGATCGAACAGTTATCCGCATCAAGAGCATCGGCACTAACGCGCAGCAATGACTGCAGCACCTCATCCAGGTCAAGGCTAGCATTCAATAAACTGACAACCTCTCTGAGGGTTGCAGCGCGTTCCCTCTCAATCCTTTCAGCAGCCAGTTGTCTTGCGTTGCGAATCATAAGACTAAGGGGAGGTACAACATGCAATGCCCGTTCAATGCTGGTAGATAAGCGTTGATTCAACTCCTGACTTTCGAGAATAGCAACACCTAGAACCTCATGATTCGTTCTAAGAGGAATAACAACCATTCTAGACATGTCTTTGGACACCAGAGGCAGCAGTCCTGAAGGAATTGCATCTTTGTCACCTCGAGTATCGTATACAAAGCTGGTTGCATATGATAAGTCGAGATCACCCAACTGGACATTTAATAGCTGCTGGGGCTCAACATCGTATCCGAAATGGGAGAGAACGGAGTATCGATCAGGAATTTGATCAGATTCAAGGATCAGCACCTTACCAAAGCCGTGAGCCCCAAGGAACGCAGTGATCATTTGCGCAGCGCCGGTGCAGCTTGTCGCCTGCAGTATCTCTCCCTGCAACAGGAATAGATTGGTATGTTTATCGGTCGATTCTTGATTTGGCATTGAGTCATCTCCCATAGCTGGTTACCACTCTAGAACATGATCCTGTAACAATGAAATAAAATTAGATACCAGCTACTGTATGGCGCAAGAAAATAAACGCTCTTCCAACCAGGCACCAGTATATACAGTGGAGTGCATGCTGCCAACCCGACACATCATAGACTTCTTATCCTTCGAACCTAGGCGCTGTTCGAACTACACCTGACAACTTGTGACTTCATTTGATTGAGCCAGTGCTTGGCACGACAATGTCACTCAAAAGCTCTTGCCTACGCAATTTATCGATTGCTGACGAATCACTGGTTGCTTATAATGTGAGTTGGCGTAATAGTGGGCAAACCGCACTGAAGGAAGGAAAAGATGTTGGTAGTGATATCAGATCTTCATTTCGAGGAGGAAAACACCTACCGTATCTACAGCGAGGACTCGAACGATAAGGTTCTTCCTCCACGAAACATCAATCCGCAAGCATTCTCCAAGATTATTGACCGGTTGGCAGCGCAAGCTCGCCGTGACAATGCAAAGAAACTGGACCTAGTACTTGCCGGTGATATTTTCGAACTGCATCGCACAGGCTTGTGGTTTGAGAACAACCCTCAGCAGATTCGTCCTTATGATATGTCAACTGAAGCATTACCATTTCTAGAAGCGAAGACTATCGAAATCTTGGACGCTATCAGTCACAAAGGAGGGACAGTTGC
>JBDLKB010000140.1:0-4131 GCA_039714055.1 Chloroflexota bacterium | reverse complement strand
CAGCGCGCGGCAAAAATGTTGGGATTTCCGAGGGAAAAGATCACTTCTGGTCTGTTGGTGAATGACATTGGCAATACCTACGCTGGATCATCAATCATTGGCCTTACTGCTGTTTTGGATGTTGCAGAGCCAGGAGAAAAGATTCTGCTGACTTCATATGGTTCGGGTGCCGGATCTGACGCTTTTCACATTAAAGTGACTCAGGCTATCGAATCTAGGAGAGGTGTGGCGCGGACTACTCGTGACTATATCGCACGCCGTACAGAAATCGATTACGCGACTTATACTCGCTATCGGAGGAAACTAAAAAAGTAGCATCAAAGAAATGATTTGGCCAGATGCCCGATCAAAGCTTTGAGGAGGTAAAAAATGGAACTATCAAGACACTGGAGACTGAAGAAACAAAGATATGCACTAGTTGGTGAAGAGTGCGACAAGTGCGGGGTTAAGTTATTCCCGCCTAGGGATGTTTGTCCCGAATGCACCAAACCAGCGCAGGATCTTTACACCTTCTCTGGAAGGGGAGAGGTATTCTCTTACAGCACGGTTTATAATGCGCCATCTGGATATGAGGAGTATGCTCCTTACAATGTCGCTCTGGTTCAGCTCGAAGAAGGTCCGATGTTGACTGCACAGTTGACTGACTTGGGAGATGAGGAACCTCAGATCGGAATGCCCGTAGAGATGGTCACTCGACGTTTGAGAGCTGATGGTGACGAAGGCGTAATTGTCTACGGCTACAAATTCCGTCCATTGATGGGACCTCAAGAGTAATTTCACGCTATGCGTGAGGTATATATTGTAGGGATCGGTCAGGTCCCTGTCAGGGAGCATTGGGACACATCCCTACGGCATCTTGGAGCTCAGGCAGTTTTGGCTGCCATGGCGGATGCCGAGGTCGAGCATCTCGATGCTCTCTATGTGGGGAATATGCTCTCCGGGGCGCTAAACCAGCAGGAGCATCTTGGGGCATTGTTGGCTGATTTTGTGGGGTATCGTGGCATCGAAGCCATGAAGATTGAAGCGGCGTGTGCATCGGGTGCAGCAGCGCTTCGTGTTGGTTACTCCATGGTAGCAAGCGGGCTGTCAGATATCGTAGCCGTTCTTGGCATCGAGAAGATGACTGAGCCTAAAGGGCGTGAAACAACTGCGGCTCTTGCCATGGCAGCAGATGGGGATTACGAGGCAGACCAGGGGGTGAGCTTTGTAGCGCTCAATGCCTTGTTGATGAGACGCTACATGCATCAATATCAGGTGAGTCATGAGGAGTTCGCCGAGTTTGCGGTGGTAGCTCATGAAAATGGCGCCAACAATCCAAATGCCATGTTTCGCAGACCGATTACGGCTAACGATTTTGTCCGATCTCCTCAAGTCTGTTCCCCAATTCGACTGCTTGATGCATCTCCTATTGCGGATGGAGCTGCCGCAGTCATTCTAACCCATAAGGACGTTGCCAAGTCATTAACGCGTCCTCCAGTCTGTATTGCCGCATCAGCCTTGGCGATCGATTCATTGGCAATTCATGACCGGCGTGATCCATTGTTTCTTGCCGCAGGTGCCAAGTCAGCTCATGATGCTTATCAGCAAGCGGGTATAACGCCGTCAGAGGTAGACTTTTTCGAACTTCACGATGCATTCAGTATCATGGCTGCTCTTTCACTGGAAGCAGCTGGCTTTGCTGAACGGGGAGGGGGAGCACATCTAGCAAACGAAGGCGCAATTCGCATAGATGGTCGAATCCCGATATGCACCATGGGAGGGCTAAAGGCTCGGGGTCATCCCGTTGGAGCCACAGGTATCTACCAGGTGGTGGAAATTGCACAACAAATGCGAGGGGAAGCAGGCGGCAATCAGCTGACTTCACCTAGATGGGGCATGGCTCAAAACATCGGTGGCAGCGGCGCATCAATTGTGACCCATATCCTTCGTGCTCCCTAGAGCACATCTCAAATCGTTTTAATAGTCTTCTTTGGCACGTTTCTTGCACCTTATCGTGGTGACGTGATGCCGTCTTATCACGTGTCGATATGAATTGTAGGAGGCAAGAATGCTCAAGCCTTGGCGTAGATACATCAATATCTGGTTGATTACGGGTGTTGCGCTTATCGCATTAACCGGGTGCAACCGATCTGCAACCAAGCCCCTGGTAGCGGATTCGGGAAGTCAAGTCCCAACAAAACAGACCATGCCTGGTCAGCAAGAGTCTATTCCGACCTTGGTGGAATCACCCCTACCAACACCAGAACAACAGATGGACGCCAGCCCTACTGAGGAGCCAGTTCCTACTACCGAAGCCCCGGTTACTGTTGAGCCGACAGAAGTTTCTCAGCCTACTGTTGAGCCCACCGAAGCTGCACCAATCGAGGAGCCTACTCCTGAACCAGTGCCTGACAGTGAACAGACATATGTGGTGCAGCCTGGAGACAGTCTATTCGGGATTGCGATACTATTCGGTGTACCTGCTGACGACCTTATGGCGCGCAATGACATTACAGATCCCAATCATATTGAGATTGGCCAGGAACTGATCATACCTGGAGTAGCTACCATCCAACCAACGGCTACCGCAACTGAGCAGATCTATATAGTTCAGCCTGGTGACAATCTGTTTAGGATATCACTGCAATTCGGTCTCTCTTACGAAGCTGTCGCAGCATATAACGGTTTACCTTGGCCATACTTTGTCTATGTGGGGCAGGAAATAGTTATTCCCCCTCACTAGGGTCCTAGCTCGAATTCACAAGTTGATGAGCGCCTTGTCTCGTATGCGGCAAGGCGCTTTATTTATGCTAGCTATTTGCATATATGCGCATATAGGTGTATTATTGGTGAATAACACTGTAGACGGGAGATCATGTGGAGTTTGTTTCATATCGCAAGCCAGTGACCTATAGTTTCACTGTATCCCTACCTGCCTACCTATTTACCATCCCCATTCTGCTTGAAGCAACATCAGACCTGGAAGGTACTGATGAGTGGATTGCGATCACTTCATCTGCTCTGTCGTCGAATCAGATGCAAGACCTCAGAAACTTTTCATTACTCTCGCTATATTGTGCTGGTTTCTGGCGGGAGATCTTTGGGGGCACTAATCAATCTTCAGTTGATGACTTGGTCAAGACTCTTGATAAAACCTCTGATAGTGTGCTTTGGAACGCACTGCGATCCGGACTGGCAGATCGGATTGCTGACTTGAGTATCCGTGACAATATCGATGTTCGTTCAGTGGATTCATCGGAGCTAACAACAGTGCTTGGAATGGTTCGTAAGCAGCGCGTATTGCGGGGTGCGATCAAACGGGAGTCAGACACTGATATTGATAACATCCGCAATCTTCTTGAGAGTGCAGCTCTTGTGCGAGATCTCTTGTCAAGAGTGATGAGGATGACATCGACACTGATCTCAGATCGAATAGAGAGTGATCTGAACATCATAAGACAAGCAGTAGCCAATCATCAAAGACGCAGTTACCCTAGCCAGATGTCGAGTGCGTTTGAGGAGATCACCGGACGGCATCTTCCCGAGGCGATTGAACAACCTCTAAGTATGGTAGATAGAGTTGTTTTCACCCCGGTACGGTATATCGGTCCATATTTTCTCTATTCCCGGATCGGCAGCACCCTATATATTGCAATTGAAGCTCATACCAGTTCACCGCAGGTTGATCAGAGGGTGATTGCAGCGCTGTATCCTCCAATGAAGGCTCTTGCTGATGCCAACCGCCTGCAAATGGTGAATTTGCTTGCACTCGGTGAGATGAATGTGAGTGAAATCGCACAGGCTGTAGGTGTATCTCATTCAACCGCTTCAAGACATCTCAGTTTATTAGCTGCATCAGGATTGGTATCCGTCCGGCGAGAAGTCAACTCAAAGATATACGAGCTTGATCGTAAACGCTGGATCGAAATGATCGGAAGGATTGAACGAGTTTCAAGGGTGTGAAATGACCAAGAGTGCCAAAGTCATTCTTCCTCAGGAAGACACCAGAAAGCGCGTGCTCAAACTAGCTTGGCCCGCGGTGTTGGAGCAGCTTCTGAACATGAGTGTGGGTCTAGCGGACACCTATATTGTCGGACATCTTGGGGCTTCTCAGTTAGCTGCTGTCGGGTTGTCTATTCAAGCAACCAGCAT
>JBDLKB010000139.1:0-4139 GCA_039714055.1 Chloroflexota bacterium | reverse complement strand
TGGCTTGCATTTGCTTGCCTTGGAATACTCGCAACCACTGGTTTCACTGCTTGGAGCATATTCTTGCTGTTCGCAGTAGGTAGCTTATTGCTAAGTAAACATTCGTTTTCATTGCATGTGAACGCAACCACATTGGTCATATTTGCTGGAACTGCGCTTATTGTGGCAACTGCGTTCCTGCTATACCCTGATGGAGTGGCGTCAATTGGCGATAGCTTTGTTAGATATTGGGGTTCTTTCAGTTTTGAGCGACAAAGCTTGAGGAATATGCTAATCGTTATGGCGATTTCCGAGCCCCTAATTGTTGTTTTCGGTGTGATAGGACTTATCTCTGTTTGGGCTGAATACAGGGACAAACGCCCAAGGATAGCTGTTCTGGTTGTGCTTTACGTAATTCTCTTTGTGACGCGCGCGGATACTTTGGACTTTTACTCAGTCCATCTGTTCATTGGTGCTGTTTTCGCCGGCATTGGCATTGAGAGGATCATCAGACATGTAGCTGAATCCAGGATTGACCGCAATCAACTTCTTGCATCTGTAGCAGCGATTTTGATTGCGATAATTATCTTGCTGTTGCAGTTGAGTTATTATGCGTATCTAATCCACTCGTCGAGCGAGGGGACGGCGAACGCATTTTACCTTGCTGGATTATCGTCATTGATTCTACTCGGTTTGATAATTCTCCTGATTGGTTACAATTCGCGTCTTGCTATAGCAGTTGTGTCGGTTTCAATATTGGTTGTGCTGTCAGCACATGCCTTTGGATTGGCATGGGAGCTAGGTGATAGTCCATCGAGCAATGTTAGGCTATTGTGGTTTGAGCAGGTCACAACACGGGGAATCGATAGTCTAGAAAACTCTCTCGAGAGCTGGTCGGAACGTGGTCTGCTTAGTGATAGCAGTGTTTTTATTAATTCAGATCATGTTGGATCTGAGATTCTCTGGTTGGCACGAGACCTTAAAACTACTGATTCAATAGCAAAAGCCGACCTGGTGATCACCTCACCTAGCGAGGACTTAACAGCTCCCGGAAATTGGCGGAAGACACATTTTCAGGTTGCTGAGCGTTTGATTCTCAATGGTATTTCACCTTCAGGATGGATTAGATCAATCCTTAATCGATATCCACTACCAGCCAAGCTGCCAAGTGAGATCACCGTGTGGGTTAGAGACAACTGATATATAGAATAATAGGTTTATACAGGCTAAAATCGTATGAAATCACAAGGTAACGAAATGACAGATTCAGATTTAGTGCCCGACTCGAATCGTGGGCAGTGGTTAGATCGAAAGGTATTTGGTTTGCCATATGAGCATGTTATCTGCATTGCCATCATTATCCTAGCAGTGGTGACCAGAACCGCCGATATTGGTGTTCGTTCCACTAGTCATGATGAAAGTTTGCACACATCATATTCCTGGGACCTGTATGATGGTCGTGGTTATGACCACAATCCTATGACTCACGGTCCGTTTCTGTTCCATGCTACAGCTCTTTCATTCACCCTCTTTGGCGATAGTGATGCGACTGCTAGACTGCCTGTTGCAGTGATGGGGATTGCCCTGGTGTTGATGCCGTATCTGTTCCGGCGGTGGTTGGGGCGAGGCGGAGCTATTGGAGCCTCTATATTGCTCCTGATATCACCATCAATTATGTACTACTCACGCTACATACGTCATGACATTCCCATTAATCTATGGTCTCTAGTGCTTGTATGGGCTATGTTCTCCTACCTAAGAGAGCGCAATGGCAAATACCTCATGTGGTTCGCTGGAGCACTGTCTCTTATGTTTGCCACAAAGGAAGTTGCATTCCTGTATGTAGCTGTCTTTGGCAGCTTTATCGCTATCAGGTTGATTGCAAAGCTGTATAAGAATCGATGGATGAAGCCGCAACTACGAAATGTGTTCAGTTTGGGCTTGATTGTCATGGTTGCTGGGATTCTATTTATCGGTTCAGGATTCATTGCGCAGAAATCGATAGAGAAAGGAGAAGCAAGCCAGATAGATATTGATCCCGTGCCGCTTGAAACAGAATCGGATTCCACGAGCGAACCCGCATTTGTCAGGATACTGATGTACGGTGGCGTGGTGTTTCTAGTTGGTGGTCTGACTACTAGTGTGTACTCTGCTATTCGCGGCAACCAACCTGAGAGACAGAGGAATCGCCTGCTTGAGATTCCAGAATTTGACATTGTAGTACTCTTTTCCACGCTATTGCTACCCTTCTTCTCCTCACTACCTCTGGTTTGGATGGGGCGTGATCCGACAGACTATTCTACGACAGGACTGATTACAGCAGCTGTCGTCCTTGTCACCATGCTGCTAATCACTGTGGCAGTGGGCACTTGGTGGAACTGGAGAAGGTGGCTGTCAATCGCTGGCGTTTTCTACATTATCTTTATCGTTTTATTTACTACATTCTTCACCAATGGAAGAGGTGTAGCAACTGGATGGGTCGGCTCACTTGGTTATTGGCTTAAACAGCAGGCAGTTGAAAGGGGCAGCCAGCCCTGGTACTTTTACCTATGGGTAGTTCCACTCTATGAGCTCCTGCCGATGATTGGCGCCTTGGGTGGAGTGTTTGCATGGTTCATCGCATCGATAGGTAAATCTAGAAGAGATTCAATTGATTCGCCCGACGATGAACAGAGTCGGGTGATACCCAGTTGGTTTGGTTTTGCCGGATTCCTTGTTTGGTGGGTTGCAGCCACTTGGGCAGTCTATTCTTATGCAGGAGAAAAGATGGGTTGGCTAACGGTTCATTTCGCCGTACCTATGATCCTGCTCACTGGTTGGATGCTGAATCAGCTTCTCTCAAAGTTCTCGGTTTCTGAGATGCTCCAAAAAAAGGGATGGCTTTCACTCGTACTGGTCCCGATTGGCATCGGTGCTGCGATTAGAGGGATTGTAAACCCCCTGATTGATGGATTGCCATTACTTGCTGATCAGCGTCTGGAGTCATTGACCACCGTTGGACGAATGTTAGGCGCATTGGTTGTCCTTGCTATAGTGATTGTTGGGCTATGGATTGTGCTACGCAAGCGCAGCAACAAGCAGGTTGCTGCTCTTTTGCTTACTCCAATAGCTCTATTATTTACCGTTTACACTTTTCGTGTAGCATACATGACTAGTTTCGTAAATGATGAGACAGCCAAGGAATTCCTGGTTTACGCCCACAGCGCTCAAGGCACTAGAGTTGCGGTAGACCAGATTGAAGAGCTCTCCTACAGGTTCACTGGCAGCAAGGAGATGAGAGTGTCGTTTGGCAGTGATGTTCAGTGGCCTTATTGGTGGTATCTCCGAGATTATCCCAACAAGCACTATTTCGGTGAGAACCCGACTCGAGACATCCTCGAGTCTCCGGTTATCGTGGTTGGCAGCAAGAATTGGAGCAAGGTAGAGCCTCTGCTAGGTAACCGCTACATCGAGTTCGAATACACCTTTGTTCAATGGCCGATTGAAGATTACAAGGGGCTCACTTGGGAGCGCATCTGGAAAGCTGTCCGCGATCCTGCGATGCGGTCAGCATTGTGGGAAATCATAACTGATCGTGATTACCGGGAATATGCACTTGTCACTGGGCGCACTATCGAACCAGGCAAGTGGCCTCTGCGTCATCAGATGAAGATGTACGTTCGAAAGGATAAAGTGGCTCAGCTATGGGATTATCCAACTGGAAGCACGGCAGAGATCGTAGACTATGTTGATCCGTATGAAGCAAATTTCGAGTATGAAAAGCCTCTGGATGCGGTGTACCAGAGCAGCGGTACGGTAATTGATTCTCTGATTAGTCCAAGGGATGTGGCAACATCCGATGATCAAATATATGTCGTGGATTGGGGGAATCATCGCATCGTTGTCTTCGATTCTTTCGGTGAGGTAATCAACGTGTGGGGAAGCTACTGTGATCTGGAGACCGGTGAGGGTTGTATCGATCCAGATGGTTCTGGACCGCAACCCTTGGGAGCGGGTCAGTTTCGAGAACCATGGGGAATCGGTATTGGCTCTGATGGGACAATCTATGTTGCAGACACGTGGAATCACCGGGTGCAGCATTTCTCCACTAAGGGTGATTATTTGAACTCTTGGGGAGCATTTGGCACTGCAGCATCGTTTGGCGAACAAGCCAGTCCTGG
>JBDLKB010000138.1:0-4140 GCA_039714055.1 Chloroflexota bacterium | reverse complement strand
ACTGGTTGGGTGATACGTCCGCGTTCGCGCAGCATCTCAGTCAAAGATTCCGATGGACCAGGTCCTTTAACCAGGAGCGATTTGCGGTAGTAATACAGTACATAGAGTGTAAGTACGACCAAGGATAGTATCACGCCAATGGTGAGATGGTTGACAAAGTCAGAGAAACTTAGTTTGGCATATGATCCGATCATGATGTTGGTCGGAGTGCCAATCAGGGTGCTGATGCCGCCTACGTTAGACGCCAGTACTTCTGGCAACAACAGAGTGAGCGGGTTCATACCAATCGCCAGCGCGATCTGTATGGTGATGGGAGTCATGAGCAGCATGGTGGTGACGTTATCCAGCAGGGCTGATGCGGCGGCAGTGATGAGCATGAGAAAGACAACCAGTAGCCAGGGCTTGCCACCGGAAAGGCGATAGGATTGGTAGGCAAGCCACTGAAAAATACCAGTGGCTTCAATGACACCGATCACAATCATCATCCCCAGGAGCAAGAACACCACATCAAAATCGACATAGGTCAATGCTTGATCAAAATCAAAGATGAACAGCGATTTATTGATCGAACCGCCAATGAGACTGGTGATCAGCACCAACGACATTCCCAATAGAGCCGCAAGAGCGTTGTGGAGCCTTTCGAGAGCTATCAAGATCAGCACGATTACAAATGAAACCGTGGCTACCCAAAAGCCGGCGGTTATCTGGCGTTCCATTATCAGGTCCGGCAAACGCACTATCTCGTTGTTGGAGAACTCATCCAGTTCCGTGCTTGAGGCTTCCCAATGTATGTTGGTGAAATGAGGACGCTCAATATCTACACTCAATCTAGTGACATCGAACTGAGAGCCGGGCAGATCGATCAGATATGTGCCGTCCTCATGGGTGCTTGCCTCTAGCACAACGTCGTAAGCAGTTGGATTCTCAGTAGACAGCGTAAGAGTGACTAAAGCACGGGCGACAGGCTCATCCTGTTGATCTAGCAACCGCCCGGTAAGAGATCGTGGTTCAGTCGCTTCAACATTGTCAGGCGGGCTGGGCAATATTCCTAATCTCCAGGCAGCGGCCAGGAGCAGCAGAAGAATGAACACCGGTCTGGATATGATCTTGATGCGGTTCAGCCTACGCATACGCTATTTGCCCAATTACCTTTCGCAGTTGATAGCAGGTAGGAATCGATGTGTCATTGTATCAATGGTAGAGGCAATAGCCAATTACGGGTAGAGAGGGATCACGATCGGAACCAACAAGATGATGGCAGCTTGAGCTGCGAGCCAGAGGAGAGCACCTGCTTTGGTATAGTCAGAAAAGCGGTAGCCGCCGGCAGCCATGACTAAGAGGTGAGATTGGTGGCTGATAGGGGTGAGATAGGCAGAAGAGGCGGAAAGCGCCACTGCCAGGGCAAAGGTGAGTGGATTTGCACCCAATGCCGCTGCAGCACTGAGAGCGATCGGGGTAACCAGAACTGCAGTAGCAGAGTTTGACATTACCTGCACTGCAAGCCCGGCAAAAAGCACCACGCCAGCAAGCACTCCATGGGCGCCGAAATTGCTCAGGGCATTGGTCATCCATTGCGCGATGTATGCCGCAGCACCGCTGCGCTCCATTGCCATTCCCAACGGCAGCATGGAACCAATGATGAACACCGCCTTCAGGTCGATAGCTTGTTGTGCTTCTTCCATGGTGAGGATACCGAACAGGATCATGAACACACCTGCCAAAACAGCGGCGGTGGGCAGCTCGAGCCATCCAGCCAGAACTACTACCACCATTGCCAGCACTGCTGCTACGGCAAAGGGCGCTTTGCTAGGGCGCAGTCGTTCGCGCGCCGCCTCACCATCGTCCAGGAAGAGGAAGTGAGGTTCCCGCTCTAACAGGTGGAAGCGGTCGCGTTGGCCCTGAAGCAGTAGTGCGTCTCCCACCTGCAGGGGAATCTCACCCAGCCGGGTGCGGATGGGCTTGTTGCCGCGCCAGATGCCGACCACGCTGAGATGATACTTTTCACGAAAGTCTGTCTCGATCAATGTCTTGTTGGCATATATGGATCTCGGTGCTACCACGACCTCCGATAATCCAATCTCTGTAGATTCCAGGTCAGCATCCTCAAAGTGCTTTTCGGGAAGGATCTCAAGAAGTGGCTCAACATCAATTCGCTTGAACTCGTCCAGTTTCCCTTCCAACAGCAGGATATCGCCCTGCTGCAGGACAAAAGTCGGTTCGGGATCAAGGATCTGTGTTTCACCGCGAGACACACCGATAACGTTGAGGTTCCATTGATCGCGCAAGGTGCTGTTTATAAGGGTGCGTCCGATAAAGATCGAACCAGGTGGAATGCGAATGCGGAATAGACGTTCATCCAGGGAATAGGTGTCAGCATAATCCTTGTCGTCGTCGGTTATGAACGGATCAGTTGACTTGCGACTGGGAAGGAGATGTCGGCCCAGCACTGCCATGTAGCCTATGCTGATTATGGTGATGATCAATCCAACCGGTGTTACGGTGAACATGCCAAGCTGCTGCAGTCCCTGATCGGCAAGGATAGCATTGACCAACAGGTTCGAAGGAGTCCCGAACAGGGTAAGCATTCCGCCTGCCAATGAGCCGAATGAGAGGGGGATGAGCAATTTGGAGGGTGAGATGCGGGCGCGACGGCCAATAGCAACCACTGCCGGAAGCAGAACTGCGGCAGCGCCCACATTGTTCATAAATGACGAAAGCACAGCAACGGTCACCATGATGACCACCGTCAAGCGCATTGGTTGGCTGCCGGCAATTGAAGCAATGCGGTCGCCGATGATGTGAGCCACTCCGGTCACCTGAAGCCCGTAACCCAAGGCAAGGATCGCCGCTACAGTGATCACTGCCGGGTTGCCCAAGCTGGCAAAAGCGTCCTGGGGAGAGACCTGGCCGGTGAGAATGACAGCAAGAAGCACAAGCAAGGCAACCAGGTCGGGGCGGAGTTTCTCAGTGGAGAACAGTATGATAGCAGCAGCTAGAATGGCGAGAACAATCCCGATCTCTGTGTTCATATGGTGTCTAGGCTCAGGTGGATTCTACGTCCAGAGAGCGCTTGGGTCAAGCGTGGTTCCTGAGCAGCCGACGAATGGTGCGTTTAATCCGAGCATGCCCCTGACAGCTCCTTCAGCTCTCTGTTGGGTCAGTATCCTGATTCCCAACTCAAGCTGGGAGAGGAATGGTTCACTGGGTATACTCCAACGCTGTGGGTAATACGTGAACCGATAGGCGAGGTACTCGCCTGTTTCGCCCACCGTGACGCATATGCATCTCCAACGCGATGCATCTTAGTGGGGTGTCTAATCTTGCACCTCACCAGGAGACAAATATGATCCAGACAGCAAATGAATGCATGAAGGCATACGAGCGGGCAGCGAATAGCCATGATGTGGAAGCGACCCTGTCGCTAATTGATGAGGAAGCAGTCTATCTATTTAGCGATGAATCGGTGCATGTCGGAAGGCGCGCGATCGAGAAGGTCATTCGGCGGAACTATTCCCTCATCAAGGACGAGTGCTATTCGATAGACAACTTGACCTGGTTATTGAATCTCGGAGATGCAGCTGCCTGTGTGTATGACTATTCCTGGTCTGGCACGATCAACGGCGAGTACGCTTCCGGTTTTGGAAGAGGTACGTCCGTCCTGAGACGCTCACAAGAAGGGTGGAAGGTAGTTCATGAGCACCTGAGCAAGGGGAGATTTGCTGCCTAACAACTCGCTGGAGTGGACGCTTCCTCTGCGCAGGCACATGCGCCTTGGTGGTATCAGGCTGTCGCGTCCATCAAGGCGTGAACCTCCAAGGGTATGCCTTTAGTTTCATCTGCTGCTAGCGCCATCGCTCCCTGCTCGCACTTGTCCACACAGATTCCGCAGCCCATACATTCATCGTAATCCACCTTCATGGTGGATGCACCCATCTCCAATGCGCCAAACTGGCAGTAGTCAGCGCAGTTTGCACAACCGGTGCAGAGGTTCTCGTCCACCTGGGAGATATAGCCCGATGAAGCCAACATGGGTGTCCCGTTGCGGTGGGCGTTAATTGCGCCGCAACAACAGTCGCAGCAGTTGCAGATGGCATAAAAGCGTTCCAGCATGGCATCCTTGAAAAAGGCATGATGGGCATG
>JBDLKB010000137.1:0-4158 GCA_039714055.1 Chloroflexota bacterium | reverse complement strand
CTAAACCCATACTTCTCGATCCCCACCAAGAGTTCTTCTTGCGACATATTCATAAATTCCTCGATATTCGCTTTCACTCGCTCGGTATCTTCTCTCCATGCCTGCTCGAACTCACTTGCTGCACTCTCCCACGCAGCAGATGTAAAATCATAAAAGTACAGCGGATGTGTGGCCCCATCAACCACGTAATAAGCCCCATCTATCCATGAAAACTGCCATTCCTCCGGTAAGGCAGCCAGGATTGCCTCAGGGAGATCTACCACCCAGGTATCTCCTTCCAGATCATAGAAGGGCAGACCCTGTTCGCCAACTAATCGTTGGTCACCAGGGTTGTAGGTAAGATTCTCCGGACTGCTTGGGGTAGCTGGAAGGGGCGTGATCGTCGGTTCCGGTGCTGCTGTTACCGTTGGGGGAATAAGGGTTGGGGATACAGTCGGTACAGCTTCAGCCTGCGAGCAGGCGGTGATGGTGAGAAGTAAAAGGAAAACAATTAAGCTGCGTTTCATAATCAAATTCCTCCCTGGGGAGTGGTGGGTTAAATGACCTGGACAATACTTAAATTATAATCCCAAACCAATTCCATAAGTCGCCATTTGGATGGCATAAAGGATTTACTTACCTGATAGCATCAACCGATTCATCATTGACGCTGTTTGCGGTTTGATTTATGGTTTAGACAGTACGTTTGCCACGGTTTATCTCGCTATAAATCGGTGAAAAGAGGGTGGAGAAAGTATGGATTATCAGAAAATAACATTGAGAGGCACCATTTCAGAAAAAGCCAAATGGCATAGAAGAAGGTATAGGAGCCAGTCTTTCACCACATTCAAGGTTAAGATCAACAACATTGGCGCGGGGATCGCCGGTATTCAGGCTGCCTTGGACATTGCCGATGCAGGCTATCAGGTCTATCTGGTTGAGAAAGAACCGAGTGTGGGTGGAAGAATGGCTCAATTGGACAAGACCTTTCCTACACTCGACTGTTCCGCTTGCATTCTGACCCCCAAGATGGTGGATGTTGGCAGGCACGAGAACATAGAACTGCTGACATATTCCGAGGTGACTGAAATAAAACGTGACCAAGGGTCATTCCTGGCAACGATACGAAAAAAGTCGAGGTACGTGGATATCGACAAGTGTACTGGATGTGGAGAGTGTGCCACGGCATGCCGCATGGCAGGGAGGATCACCAGCGAGTTCGATGCTGGCATGGGGAAGCGTTCATCCATCTATGTTCCCTTTCCCCAAGCCGTACCCCTGAAATACACCATTGATCCTGATGCTTGTCTGTTTCTCACCCGCGGCACTTGCGGCAAGACCTTCAAGTGCAAGGATGCCTGTCCGATTGACGCGATTGATTTTGATATGAAGGATGAGGTTATCGAGCAAAGGGTGGAGACGATAATCGTTGCCACCGGTTTCGACACCTTTGATGCCAAAGCCAAGCCAGAGCTTGGATACGGCACTTATCCTGAAGTCATCACTGGGCTTGAATTTGAGCGTCTGGTAGCCGCATCCGGTCCTACCTTGGGCAAGGTCAAAGTGGGTGACTCGTATCCCAGGGATGTGGTGTTCATCCATTGTGTTGGCTCACGCGACCGAACTATCGACCATCCCTGGTGTTCACGCGTTTGCTGCATGTACACTGCCAAGCAGGCGCATCTAATTCATGAAAAACTTCCCGATTCAAGAGTGACAGTCTTTTACATGGACATACGAGCTTTCGGAAAGGGATTTGAAGAGTTTTATGATCGTGTTCGAGAGGAAGGCGCAGTTTACCGCAGAGGGAATCCCGCTGAGGTATTGCGGCGTAACGGACGGCTCGTGGTGCGGGCTGAGGACACGATTCTGGGTGACTTTGTTGAGGTTGAAGCTGATCTGGTGGTGCTGGCGGTTGGATTGCAGCCGCGCAAAGACACGGTGCAACTGGCGGAGATGCTTGATCTGGAGTTTTCGCCAGATGGATTCTTCCTTGAGAAACATCACAAGATAGGACCAGTGGACACGGAGCAAACCAACGTATTTCTTGCGGGCTGCGCCCAGGGACCAAAGGATATCCCTGACACCGTAGCTCATGCAAAGGCAGCAGCTTCCTCAGCCATGATTGCCATGCGCGAAATGGAGTTGGCGGTCAAGGATTTGGTACAAATCGGTTGATTCGGAGAATGAAATGGATGCGACTGAATTAAGGACGTTCGCGCTAGAAAACTCGCTCTTTAGATGTATCCAGTGCGGCAAGTGCGCTGCAAGCTGCCCCATGGGATTCAAGACCATTCTCAACCCCCGCAAGCTTGTATATGCTACGTTGATCTCAGGGGAGTTGGATCCGGTCGCGCACCAGGAATTGTGGGACTGCACCACTTGCTTCTCCTGCTCGGTGCGGTGTCCCAAAGACGTGGACCCAGGCAACATGGTTATCCAACTACGCTCGTTCCTCATTGAAGACGGTCGCTTGCAGAAGCCAATCACTGATGCGCTTCGCTCAGTTTATGAACGAGGTAATCCTCTGGGATATCCCGCTCGTGATAGAGGAAAGTGGGCGGAGGAACTTGAGGTCAAACATCTGGATGATGGGGCAGAGACATTTTGTTTCATCGGTTGTATGCCCAGTTTTGACCTGCGGGGCAATAAGGTAGCCCAAGCAACGGTAAATGTACTGCAGGCAGCAGGGGAGGATATTGCGATATTGGCTGAAGACGAGCGATGCTGCGGAAGCGAAGTTCGGCGATTAGGGGAACAAGGCGAGGACAGCCTATTTGAAGCCATTATCGAGGATTGGGAAGAGGACATGGAGGACTATGAATTCAAACAAATAGTCGCCATCTCTCCCCACTGCTTTGATGTGTTCAAGCATCACTATCCTTTGAATGGAAAAGAGACACTGCACTACACACAACGATTGGCGCAGTTGATCGATGAGGGCAAACTGACCTTTAGCGGAAAAGTGGAAGGCACAGTGACCTATCATGATCCGTGCTATCTGGGAAAACAGAATGGAATTTACGACGAACCGCGAGCAGT
This sequence comes from Chloroflexota bacterium, assembly GCA_039714055.1. Classification (GTDB taxonomy): domain Bacteria; phylum Chloroflexota; class Anaerolineae; order Promineifilales; family UBA4811; genus JBDLKB01. The sequence continues at coordinate 1,137 of JBDLKB010000137.1, read as the reverse complement.
TCTAAAGGCAATTCCCGGATTGAAGGTGGTGGAAATGGATCGCAACCGGGAAAAGAGTCTTTGCTGCGAGGGCGGGGGCGGCAGATCATGGATAGAAGATCCAGTCCCAGAAAAGAAACTTGCCGCCTGGCGGGTAGATGAGGCGATGGAAGTGGGCGCCAATATCATTGCCACTGCCTGTCCCTTTTGCATGCAAATGCTTGAAGACGCGATCAGAACCGCGGATCTAACGGACAAGATACAGGTGCTGGACATTGTCGAGTTGGCAGAACAAGCATTGTAACTATGGATAAGAAAGAGTTGCAATAATCGAATGGAACAGTAAGGATGGCGAAACAACCTAGAATCGGCGTTTACATTTGCCATTGTGGCATCAATATTGCCAACACGGTCGATGTGTTTGACGTGCGTGCGTATGCAGAAGAACTACCGGGAGTGGTGGTCGCCAAAGACTATACCTATATGTGTTCAGACCCGGGACAGAATCTGATCGTTGATGATATTGGTCGTTACAACCTGGACAAGGTTGTGGTCTCTGCTTGTTCCCCTCGCATGCATGAGCCTACATTCCGCAGTGCCATCGAGGCTGCTGGACTCAACCCATACTGTTTGGAGATCGCCAACATTCGAGAGCAATGTTCCTGGGTTCACCCTGATATCCAAATTGGCACCCCAAAGGCAAAGACTCTGGTTGCATCCGCGGTTGCTAAAGCTGCGTTATTGGAACCGCTTGAGGAACGAGAGGTTGGAGTTGAATCATCCGCATTAGTGGTCGGCGGTGGTATTGCCGGGCTGCAGGCAGCGTTGGATATCGCTCGTGCTGGTTTTCCGGTTTTCTTGGTTGAGAAAGAAGAACAACTTGGCGGCAGGGTTGCGGACCTGTACCGCACTTATCCATTCCGCGAACCAGCAGCGGGTCTAGTGCAGCAGTTGGTTGAGCAGCTTGAAGCGATTCCGCATGCGACAATCATGCGTTCATCCACCATCAAAGATGTCAGTGGATATGTGGGGAATTTCGTGGCTCAAATCACCAAAGCAGATGGGCTGGAGACCGAGATCCACATCGGCGCCATTATAGTTGCTACCGGTTTCAAGCCCTTCGATGCACAACTCAAACCTGAATTGGGATATGGTAGT
>JBDLKB010000136.1:0-4170 GCA_039714055.1 Chloroflexota bacterium | reverse complement strand
ACGCTGAACCCAATGAATCCATCGCAGTACGAACCTAGATCAGAGTCGCGGTAATCGTATCCGCCGACAATGGTTACGCCGTGCCAGGGGGTGACACGAACTGGCTTCATGCGCTTGGAAGGCAGCAGTCGAGTGATGTTCTTTAACGGGGTGAGAAAAATCGCCGCAATAGACGAACAGTCGAAATAAAAGCAGGGAACGGGAATAACCCTCCCCCGCCATGAGATATCAAACTGGATAACCCTTTCGAAAAAGATCATGTCTCGCACACTTCCTCTTGGATAGCTGTTACTTCAAATCGAACCAATACGCGCAATCAGCAAACCTATATACACTATACAACATTGGTGGTTACAAATTGTCCACACCGACATGATGCTGAGGAAAACGAGGATGTAGTTAGAGAAAGGGTATGAGGAATGTCAAGCAATTACAGGACTTGATTAAGCGGGGGAAGTCTGTGCCAGTTCTGAAGATAGCGCTCGCGCACCCGGTCGTCCGGGATTCGTTCTGCTTTTTCGTCAACAACAGCCTGCGCTAGCGCTTTGTGTTTCTCAACTAACTCGACCTCGCCTGCCTTTTCTGCCGCCCAGGCATACGCAAGGTGCGCCAGTTCAGTGCCAATCCACCCTTCGTGAACTTGAGGAAGGAGTGTAATTGCTTGCTCTACGCTCTCTATCCCTTTATCCAGCTCGCCCAGGCTGATTTGGGCTAGCCCAAGTCCAATCTGACCCCACAATCCAGCGGTGCGCAGTGAAGGTGCTTGACCGACCTCGATCGCCTGCCGGGCATGTTCTTGGGCCTGTGTGTGGTCATTCCCCAACCAGCAAGCACGGCTCAAGGTAGCTTGCGCCATCCCTTCGCACTCGAGGCACTCTCCCGTCCGCGCCAGTGCCAGAGCCTCATCCAGGGTGTTATGAGCGCTTTCCATATTGCCGTCTGAGATATCCACCAGACCCTTGATGACCAAAAGTTCGTTCAACCTGCGACTATGTTCAATCGAACGCGCAATCTTGATGCCCTCTGACAAATGCTCTTGGGCACCTTGAAGATCGCCCAGATGAAAACATGCCAGTGCCATTCCTTCATTGGCAGCGACCATTCCATGAGGTACATCCAGTTTGTACTGCAAAGCGTGAGCGGAACCAAAACAAGCAGCAGCTCCGGTATAATCACCTTGGTGCAGTAAGGAAACGCCATGAGTAGCCATAGCATAAGCTTCCGCCGGCTGGGCGCCTATTCTCTTGGCCAACGCTAAACCTTCAGCAATACGCGCATCGGCATCATCAAAGCGCAACATCTCGGTCAGTACGGCGCCGATGTCAGTGAGGTCCCAGGCGACACGGTTGAGATCACCCACTTGCTTATGGCAATCTAACGCTTGCTCCTGGCAGCGTAAGGATTCTTCATAATCGCCCAAATGGAAATGCACGTACCCGGCCACGTGCATCACTCGCCCGCACAAAGCAGGATCGGTCTCAACCTCCTTTGCATCTATGACCTTTTCCAAGACCTGAAGCGCTAATCTTGGCTGCCCCAAAAAGTAGTGAGCGAACCCTTGCTGCGCTATAAGACGAGCACTTGCCTCCAAATCATTCTCCTGCTCCGCCAGTTCCAGTCCCTTATGACACGACTCAATGGCCCGGTCATATTCGGCATCAAGCACCAAGTAGCGTACCCGATGCAGGATGGAAGTAAGAGCGATGGCTCTGCTGCCAGTTTGGTCAGCAATATCTTCAAGTACGCGCAAATCATCGTCTCTATCCTGCCTGTGACCCTGCAAGTAACGAGTATGGGCACGAGCGGTAAGGATTTTTGTTCTTATTTGATTCCATTCTCGTCGCTCGTATCTGGGATCTAGCAAGTCGTACAGTTCAAGCGACCGCTGTTGGTGCTTCTCGGCTTCGGTCCAGGCGAACAGATTGGTCGCTCTTTCCTCAGCCTTGCGCAAGTATTCCAGTGCTTCAAGATACTTGCCAGCTTTGTCATAGTGGATGGCGAGTGCCTCGACCGCATTGGGTTCCAGCGCTTCCAACGCCGCGGCAGCTCGCCGGTGCAGAATCCTTTCACGAACTGGGGTCAGGTCCGCAATCACTGCTTCGCGGGTCAAACCATGGGCAAAGCGGTAATTCCCCTGGTGTTCAATCGCCAATTGACGAGAGATCAGCTCTTCCAGTTGATCCTCAGTCTCCCACTCACTACGTCCAGAGGTCAACCTCACCTGATGGAATCCGAATTCCTCCCCCAACACCGCAGCGCCTTGAAGTGTCTGTTTCGCACCCATCGAGAGGAGTGCAAGGCGTGAGTTTACCGCCTCCCTCACTGACCTGGCCAAAGGAATGGAGTCGATCTCTGCTTGGGTTGGTACCTCCATCATCAGGCGAACTGTCTCCAGCAGCATAAAGGGATTGCCCCCGGTCGCCTGGGAAAGCTGTTCGGCTAATTTGCCGCGCTGCGGAAGAGAGGGGGCGGCATGACGGATGATCGTCTGGATGGATTCAGTATCCAGTCCAGTCAGATTTATCGAGGCAAAGGAATCACTGCGTCTCATGTGGGATGGTACCTTTTCCAGCAGGTTCCCCTCTCTATCGACAGCAATGAGCAGCAGATTCCTTCTATCCAGGTGGTCTAACGCATAGGTGAGCCAAGCCTTGGTAGATTCATCAGACCATTGAAGATCATCGAACACCAGCGCCAATACCGGAGTTGAACTTGCGATGGCATCGAGTAACGCCATTATGGCGTGAAAGAGTCGGGACTGAGCATCATCCGGTTGTCCAGCAGGGAATGATGCCAGCCCTGGGACATGGTCCACCAACTCAGGCCAGAGCCTGGTTGCTTCAGAGAGCCAATACTCGGGTGCAAGCTTCAAGGTGTCATGTACAACATCAGCATGACTTCCGAGCCAAGATCTCACTGCTCGGGTGAGGGGTTCGTAAGGAACATGAACGGTTGAGGGCGAACCATATCCAAAGAGGAAGGTGGACTGATTTGATAATACTGTTGCCGGGGGGATGGCGACAGAGACATCAGTTGGTGCAGGTTGCACGGCTTGTGTAGTGAATTCATGCACCAGCCGCGACTTGCCTATGCCGGCTTCACCGGTTACCAGGACCAATGCCCCACGATGGTCGACAGCGTTGCGAAGGAGACGGAAAAGGTCATGTATCGACTCCTGGCGACCAATCAGGGGACTCTCAGTTTGAACGTGATCCCGCCTCCTTACCCTAAATTGCGGTACGTGAAGACCATTGCGTCCCGCCTTGGCACGCTGGTACATGATCTGAGTCTCCGGCAGCGGAGCAACACCAAGCTCGCGATCTAGTACATCAGCGCAGATCTGGTACTGACGCAGTGCCGCGCTGCGATCGCCCATTGCGGTATAGATCACAATCAGACGCCGGTGGATGTGTTCCGCCAACTCATCAATTGTCAGATATTCATGAGCACATTCGAGCGCTGACTGTAGTTGGTTATGGGATATAAGTAACTCGATAAGCGAAGAAAGCACTTGAAGCCGGCTGCGTTCCCATTTGCTGCTTTCTTGCAGCATCCAGGACTCGAAAGCCAAGTTGCTGGGTAGAGAGAATCCAGCCAGGAAATCACCCCGAAAGAGCGTATGGGCTTTTTGAAGAACCTCGAGATCGTTGTTATCGCGAGCGAGGTTGATGTAATGTTCAGCAAGAATTGTGTCACGAGTGCAGTGCAGTTCAACTGAATCCTCAGTGACACTCACCAGCCCCGCATCCGGCAGTGCGCGCCGCAGGTGGCTGAGCAAGTGGCTGAGGTTGCGGCGAGCGGTAATTTCTCGTGTCTCGGGCCAAAAAAGATCGCTCAGATGATCGCGTGAAACCGCTCCTTTGTATGCCGCAAGCCGGTATAAAAGCGCACGTACCTGAGCACGGCGGAGGTTAATGATCTCGCCTTTCCACAGTATTTGAGGAGGTCCCAGCAGGCGCGTTTCCAGACCGTTCTCTTGAAATGCCTGGTGCTCGGAGTTATGGCCCTCGATCGACATAGCCTCCTTCCAAGATGAAAGAAACGAAACTGGATCAACCTTCTCATTCTAGCATAGACTTGACCGGTGACAAAATGCTAGCCGCTAGTGACCAAACTTGATTCAATCAAAGCAGGTATTTAGCCCCAACCACGCCTTCAACAAACTCTTCA
>JBDLKB010000135.1:0-4176 GCA_039714055.1 Chloroflexota bacterium | reverse complement strand
CTCACCACATATATAGCACATGGAATATCTCACAAAACAACTAGAGCAAGCTGTAAACTGGACCCGAAGAAACCGTGAGCAGGTTCAGTGGGGCGGTGTAGGGATCATTTTGGTGCTGTTCATTATCGCGCTTCCCTCGCTTCTATCTGGTGGCGAGACGCATCCTGCAACCGAAGCTCCAGTTGATAGCGAAGTTCTCACCTTTATGGGTCAGGTGATTGACAAGCAGGGCGAACCTCTGGCGGAAACAGAGATTCGAGTCTGTACCACACACGACGAAGATACAGTAACAATTCATTCGGAAACCCAAGCAGATGGATGGTATCGGCTAGCTCTTCCCGTGTCCTCCGATATTTCAGCACAGATTCTTTCCGGAGAGGAATCACTTTGCCTGGAATTGGAACGACCCAACTTTGTCCCCGTTCAGCTGCTATTCTCGATCGAGGATTGGGTTACACAGGATGAATCATTCCACATTCTATTGCCTACAACCACACTAGATCACCGCATAGGTGCTGCATTCTGGTTTGTGACTGTTGTGTTTATCATCACCATGTTCCTTATCGCCACCGAGCGAGTTCACAAGACGATTGCAGCCTTGGCAGGAGCGGCACTGATCCTGTCGGTGTCACAGGTCGTGGGTCTCTTTGATCCAGCCTGGCGCATCATCGATTTTGAAGGCGCGATGCACGCGATTGACTTTGAGGTGATCTTTTTACTGGTCGGTATGATGATCTTTGTGGGACTGGTTGAGGGTACCGGCCTGTTCCAGTGGGTAGCGTTTACCGCTTATCGTTTGGCGGGTGGCAAGCCATGGCGGCTTACCGTCATCTTGGTATTGGTGACGGCTGTCTTGTCCGCATTGCTGGACAATGTAACCACTATTTTGCTCATGGCGCCGATCACCATCGAGATTGCGCTCAAGATCGGTGTTAATCCGCTCTATATCCTTCTCCCCGAGGTACTAGCATCCAACTTTGGTGGTGCTGCCACACTTGTCGGTAGTCCGCCATCGATCCTTATCGGTACCCAGGCTGATTTGAGTTTTGGTGATTTCCTGGTCAACACCGGTCCCGTGGCAATTGTGGCTTTGGTTCTCTTGCTTTTATACCTCCGCTGGCGATACAGCGTGCATTACGAAGAGGCGGAAGAGATCGATTCCGATGCTCTGTTGAAACGCCTGGAGGAAGATGCCCGCATCACTGAGCCGCAGGTGCTAAAGCGTGGCATATTGGTGGGCGCGTCGATGGTGGCGCTGTTTCTGGTTGGTCCCCAGTTGGAGATGGAACCGGCACTGATTGCCTTAGCCGGCGCTGCCGCGCTATTAATCTGGGTTCGACCCGATGTAGAAAAAGCAGTGCAGCATGTAGATTGGACTACCTTGCTCTTTTTCATGTCGCTTTTCATTCAAGTTGGCGCGCTGGAGGAAGTGGGTTTGATTGCCAAGTTGGCGGAAGCCATTGGTGATCTTGCAGGAAACAGTATGGTATTGGCAATTCTGCTTACCCTATGGCCCGCTATGATCATGTCTGCCATTATTGATAATGTCCCCTTTGCCGCTGCTATGATCCCTGTTGCGCACTATCTTACCGCTAATGTACCGGGCGCTGGGGGAGGAGTGATATATTGGGCACTCGTCCTAGGGGCATCATTCGGAGGTAATGCCACCTTGGTCGGCGCTTCAGCCAACCTGGTAGCGGCAGGAATCGCAGAGCGCGCTGGCTTCCGTATCACTTATCGCAAGTTCATGGAATTTGGCGCTCCCATCGCCATAGTGGCAACTATATTAGCTATGGGATGGCTTTTGCTGAGGTATTAACAAATGATAGTTTGCGCAACTAGAGGCGGTGAAGCGAGTCTGGCAGCACAGGATTATGCTATCAAACTTGCTCAAGACACTAACCAGGAGTTGGTCTTCCTTTGTGTGACTGATACCCACGTGCTTGCGGGCACCAGCGACACTCGCCCTCACGATATTGCTCACGACCTTACACGCATGTCAGAGTTCATTCTTTGTATTGCTGAAGATCGAGCGCGTGATGCCGGTTTGGAGAATGTACGTTGGGTATGCCATTTGGGAAACGCCCGGGAAGAAATCCAGCGCTTTGTCACCGATAGTGGGGCATCGGTATTGGTGCTGGGGCGACCCGCTCTCGAAGGTGATGAACAGCGTTTCAGTTACGGGGAACTAGAAAGTTTTGCTCGTTACCTGGAAAGCGAACTAGACCTAAAGGTCTACTTTGTGGAACCCACTGCTGACGACTTGACGCCCTCTGATGACAGACTAACCTCAAACGACAGTGTGTCGACAGAGGATAGTGTGTCACCAGTGGAGAATGATGATTGACACTCGACGAAACCAACGTGGTCAGTTATTTTCGAACATGAGCTCGATGAAGGATGGTGATCTATGAAAATACTCTATGCTGAACCAGAACTTTGCATCGCCTGCGGTGCATGCGAAGAACAATGCGCCACGACCTTCTTCAAGGTACCAGACCGGGAACGATCAGCTATTCGTGTAGCACCAGAAGATGATCTAGCGGGCGATATCAAGATCGAATTCTGCGATCAATGCGGTGAGTGTATCGCTGTGTGCCCCACGGACGCGCTGTACCGCGCTCCCAACGGTTTGGTGCTGTTGCGAAAACGCGATTGCGTTGGTTGCTTGGCGTGTGTGGGATTCTGTCCCACCTTGGTGATGTATGTTCATCCGGACGACACCATCCCCTTCAAATGCGTCGCCTGCGGTAACTGCGTTGATGTTTGTCCTACCGATGCATTGAGCATGGTCGAGGTGGACGTTCCAGAGCCGATTTACGAATTGACCCGCTCGATTAGATTCCAGACAGGAGAGTGATGTCATGACTATCGATACAAATAAAGTAAAAGCCATGCGTCAAGCACACAAGGTTCTAGCTGAATACATTTACGATCCTGCTCCATTGAACAAGGGCTATTCTGGGCAGACACTGTACATCAATTTGACTGACAACATCATCGAATCTCGTCCGGTGACGGATGTGATGAAAGAGATATTCATCGGTGGACGAGGATTTGGTCTCTGGCGGCTGTGGAACGCAGTCAATGGCGACACCAAATGGGACAGTCCGGAAAACGAAATAGTGATCTCTTCCGGTCCATTAGGTGGAACCACAAACTTTCCTGGTTCTGGTAAATCTTTATGTGTCAGCATCTCCCCCACAACCAACTCGGTAGTGGACAGCAACGTGGGCGGCTATTTTGGTCCCTTGCTGAAATTCGCCGGTTGGGATGCCATCGAGGTTCAAGGCAAGGCTGAGAACGATGTGATCGTGTTCATCGACGGCAATAAAGGACATATCACCATTGAAGAAGCGCCCGGAGCTTCAACCGATTCTTATCCCGTCGGAGAAGAGGTGTTGGCAATGTTTGCCGACACCGAGAAAGAGAAACGCGACATCAGCAGCGTTAGCGCTGGCACCGGCGCTAATCACTCACTCTTTGGCTGCCTTAATTTCAGTTGGTACGACCTGCGACGGCAGCGAGTGCGCCTGAAACAGGCTGGACGCGGCGGCATAGGAACCGTGTTTCGTGACAAGGGCTTGAAAGCACTGGTGGTGAAGCGTTCAGGGGTAAATTCAGAGTCGAATGCTCCCGCCGACAGGCAAAGAGTGGAAAAGGTGGGCATCAAGATGCACCGCGAGATGCACGATTTCGATCACCTTCAATGCCACATGCGCACCGTGGGAACAGCGCACCTGGTGGAGATCATGGATGACTATGATCTGCTGCCCACCCACAATTTCAAATTTGGCCGTCACGAGGAGGCCAAGAATCTCTATTCCGATTTCTATCTCAACGCCTTCAACCAGACCACCATGGACGGTTGCTGGTTTGGCTGCACCATGTCCTGTTCCAAGGGCATGGACGGATTCGAGCTGCGTACCGGTCCTTACAAAGGTCAAATAGTGACCGTGGACGGACCAGAATACGAGACTGTCGCTGGCTGCGGCTCAAATCTGGGTGTGTTCGAGCCCCATTGGGTAGGGGAGTACAACTATTACTGCGATACCTACGGACTCGATACCATTTCCTTTGGCACAGCCATGGCATTTGTGATGGAGTGCTACGAGAACGGGATCCTGAATCAGGAGATCACCGGTGGATTGGATCTACGTTTCGGTAATGCCGAAG
>JBDLKB010000134.1:0-4187 GCA_039714055.1 Chloroflexota bacterium | reverse complement strand
ATGTCTACTGAGGAACAGAGCATTGTGTTGCGTCAGGCTGAAGGTCTGGTTCACACGCCCCTCACATCGAGTTGCGGTAGACTGTTTGACGCTGTCGCTTCTATCATGAATGTGAGGCAAACTGTCACCTATGAAGCCCAAGCTGCGATCGAGTTCGAGATGATCGCTGGAGTACACAGCAGAAGCGATCGGAGAGACTCACTCAAGTGGCTTGACGATCCCTACCCAGTTGTTATCGATGACAACAATGGACATCTGGTCGTCAATCTAGCTCCGTTGCTGCAAGCTGTAGCCTCGGATGCCATGGATTCGGTTGCATTACCAACTGTATCCCGTCGTTTCCACGCCACAATTGCTCGCGTGGTGCTTGATATTTGTGAGCGGTTGAAAACCAGTGAGGAACTCAACCTGGTTGCACTAAGTGGCGGTTGTTTCCAGAACCGTTTGCTGCTGCATCTGACACACCATGCACTCGTGGAATCAGGATTTGACGTTCTACTCCACCGTCAAGTCCCTCCCAATGATGGCGGCATTGCTCTCGGTCAAGCTGCGGTAGCAACAGCTTCAATCAGCAGCAGCTAGCACCTGCTGTTCGATTCAATTCCTCGAAACACGAGTTCAGTCGCTGCTGGATCCTCTCAATACCATAGCTAAATACAAGTCAATGCGGTAGAATCGTGCACCCATTAATCAAATTGAGAACATAGATGAGTCAGGTTATTCAAATTCAGGATATTGCACAATATGTGGGTCAACAGGTTCAGATCAAAGGTTGGCTGTACCACAAGACTGGCAAAGGTAAATTGCAGTTTCTTCAGGTGCGCGATGGCACTGGCGTCGTACAAGCAGTCGCCTTCAAGAAGGACATGCCACCTGAAGCATTTGAAAAAGCTAAATACCTCAGCCAGGAGTCATCGATAATAGTAACCGGCACAATTCGTGAAGACGACCGCGCTCCTGGCACACCCGGTGGCTATGAAATCGGACTCTCTGACTTGCAGTTGGTCCAACTGGCTGAAGAATACCCCATCTCACCCAAGGAACATGGTGCCGAATTCCTGGCTGACCACCGTCACCTGTGGATCCGTTCCTCCAGACAGTGGGCAATACTGCGCGTGCGAGCCACTGTTATCCGATCGATTCGCGATTGGCTAGACGACCATGGTTATCTCCTCGTGGACACGCCAATCCTGACCCCGGCGGCAGGTGAAGGCACAACAACGCTATTTCCGGTTGAATATTTCGGAAGACAGACATTTCTCGCCCAAACTGGACAACTGTATAACGAAGCGAATATTCAGAGTTTCGGCAAAGTGTACTGTTTTGGTCCCACATTCCGGGCGGAAAAGTCCAAGACCCGCCGGCATCTGACAGAATTTTGGATGGTAGAACCTGAGATTTCCTATTGCGATCTGGACCAGTTGATGGAGATCGAAGAACAGTTCCTCTCCTACGTTGTGCAGCGCACGATCGAAGAGAGAAAAGAAGAGATGCAACTACTGGAACGTGACCTTACCTATTTGGCAAAGGTAGTACCTCCGTTCCCACGCATTTCATACGATGATGCACTCGACAAGCTAGCAGATCTACGTCAACAGACAAAGGACGAGACGCTTGCGGAGCAGCTAGCTATTGAATGGGGTAGCGACTTTGGCTCCCCCCATGAGACCGAATTGACAAAGCTGTTCGACAAACCTGTATTTGTGTACGGTTATCCTACTGCATGCAAGGCTTTCTATATGGAACCGTGGCCAGGGAGACCTGAAGTAAGCAAGAGTGTGGATCTTCTGGCGCCTGAGGGATATGGCGAGATCATCGGCGGTAGTGAGCGTATTGCTGACGCAGACCTTCTCGAATCCCGCATCAAAGAACACGACCTCCCGGTCGAAGCATTCAAGTGGTATATCGACATCCGGCGCTACGGCAGTGTACCCCACTCAGGATTTGGTCTAGGGGTAGAACGAACAGTTTCCTGGATCACGGGAATTAATCACATCCGTGAAACAATTCCCTACCCGCGAACGATCAGCCGAATATACCCCTAACACAGGCTGCCGCGATATATCGCAGCACACGTATCACGCTCCGAACTTGTTGAGTCTGTTGGCATGCGCTAATGCCAGAGGCATGATCTCAATAGCTGGGAACTGACCTAATCCACCACGAAGGCATTCTTTCTCGCCGAAACTCTGCGCTAGTCCAGGTCTATGTGTCTTTGGTGCATAGATCAGAGTTGGAACGGCATGCCAACTATGCGACTTGAGACTTGCAGGTGTGGAGTGATCTCCTGTCACTACTAGAACATCCGGATTAAGCTCCATCAGCCGTGGTAGTGCCTGATCCACTTGCTCTATCACCTTCTTCTTGGCTTCAAAATCACCGTCCTCCCCACGGCTGTCGGTATATTTGATATGAATGAAGAAGAAATCATAGCTATCCCAATTCGCTGCTACATGGTCGAACTGCTCCTTTGGCGTGTCATCCGCCAAAGTGGGAATTTCAGACATACCCACAAGTCGTGATACGCCTTTGTACATAGGATATACCGCAACACAAGCGGCATTGAGCTTGTATATGTCTTTGAATTTGGGCAGTTTTGGATCTGAAGAGAAACCACGCAGGGTGAAACCGTTTGCTGGGCGTTGTGACGCTAACAGCTTGCGAGCTTGACTCGCCCATTCAGTCATAACTTGCGCGGTATATTCAGCTTCTGGCGCCAGTGCAGTTACCGCCAGTGGAGCTTTGCCTACCTGCTGTGGATCAGTATCAGCCAGGGCAGGATCAAGCCCCTCACCGCGAAGAACCACGGCGAATCGATATTCTTTGACTGGATTGACCTCGATTGTGACATCTGGAATTTCGATCTGACTCAGAATCTGGCATAATTCCGCGCATTTCTCAGTGGGAATCCTGCCTGCGCGACGATCTGTGATCAGACCGTTATCATCCAGGGAACAGAAATTTCCACGAATGGCAACATCTTTGTCACTTACCTCCATGCCAATTCCAAAGGCTTCCAACACGCCTCGCCCAATCACGTATTCCAAAGGGTTGTATCCGAACAATGCTAAATGAGCTGGACCACTGCCAGGAATAATGCCGTATCCAATTGGCAGGCTCAAACCACTGCTTCCCATTCGTGCTAACTGGTCGAAATTGGGCGTGTTGGCTTCCTCAAGCGCAGTTCCTCCGTTGGGAGACACTGGCAGACCTCCTAGTCCATCCAATACCAACAACAGTATTTTGCCCCCATCGCTCTTTGCCAGTTGTTTGATCAGTTCGAAATCTGCCATCACCGCCTCCTTGAAAAAAGTCCCGTGCCTAGTGGCACGGGACTATTATACCGTTGAGCCAAAGACGATACTAACGCAGTGCAGCCTCTGTTTCACGGTCAAAGATGTGCATGTTGTCCATATTAAAGACTGCCGGAGTCGCACTACCCACTCGGGCTGAAGTACGAGGATCGACACGACCAATGTAAGTGGTTCCAGCGGTGTTGTAATATACAAACACCTCGTTACCCATTAACTCTGTTACCTCGACTTCTGCACTCACACCTGCGGCAGTGATATTGCTCGGGAGGTAATCAGGATCATGAATATCCTCGGGACGAATGCCGAATACGACTGATTTGCCTACATGCTGCTGATAGGCACTGGCTTTCGCTGCCGGTACCTCAACTCGGAAAATACCAGCATCAACCATCATTCTGCCATCTTCCGCGACCAGGGTGGCATCGAAAAAGTTCATCGAAGGGCTGCCGATGAATCCTGCTACAAACACGTTGTCTGGTGTATCGTACAATACCTGCGGGCTGGCGATCTGCATCAGGAGTCCATCCTTCATTACCGCGATGCGAGTACCCATCGTCATTGCCTCTGTCTGATCGTGGGTCACATAGATGAACGTGGTTTCCAGGCGGTTGTGAAGTCGGCCGATCATGGCACGTGCTTCAACGCGAAGTTTGGCATCCAGGTTGGAAAGCGGCTCGTCCATCAAAAAGACTGCCGGATCACGAACGATTGCGCGACCTACAGCTACTCGCTGTCTCTGCCCACCGGACAACTGTTTTGGCTTGCGAGCCAGCAGGTCAGTGATTCCGAGATCGGTTGCAGCCAATTGCACCCTGCTATCGATCTCATCTTTGGGAGTCTTGCGCAGTTTGAGACCAAATGCCATGTTGTCGT
>JBDLKB010000133.1:0-4209 GCA_039714055.1 Chloroflexota bacterium | reverse complement strand
CTGTGCGGCGTACCCTCTGGCTCGCGCTTCTCATCTCCATTCAATTCCTTGCCGGGCACACCCAGGCAGTGTTTATTACTGTCGTGTCTGCACTTGCTCTACTCTTCATTACCGCATTTCTGGACTATCGGGTGCACAAAGACATACGTGGTCTGTTACGACACATTGTGGTTCGTACTGTCATTCTGGGGGGGGCGGGTGTAATGGCGTTGAGTTTGAGCGCTGCTCAACTGCTGCCAACCACAGAATTGAGCAACCTGTCTGTCCGGAGCGGTGGGTTACCCTACAACGAAGCTCTCTCGTTTTCGTTTCACCCTCTACTCATCGGTCGCGCTTTTCTTCCAGGCTATGGAGAGCATCTCTTTTCAGAATTTGTCGCTTATTTACCCTTGTCTGGCTGGCTGTTGATATCACTTGCAATCTGGCGCTATAGCAGCGTTAACGACAATCGAAACCGTGCTCGTCATAACCTGCTGGTGTTCGTTTGCTTTGCTGTACTAGGTCTATTTTTCGCTTTCGGTGCAGCTAATCCTGTATATCGACTGCTGGTACGAACCATTCCTGGATTTGCGTTGTTCCGCGCTCCCGCACGTTGGCTTGTGTTGTTCGCATTAGGTTCTTCCATTCTCGTCGGCATGGGAGTGGACACCCTGGAATATTCGATAAAGCAGCGCCAGTGGCGTTGGTTGGTCACATTCTGTCTAGGATTCGTGGTGATCGGGTTGATCGCTTTGATTGCACCAACGTTGAATCGCCTGCTGCCGCAGTCTGCTCAGTATGACGTCCGCTCTCCCTCGACATCTACCTGGATTGGTTGGCTCATCGAGCTGGTATTGATATTTGCAGCTCTGGTTCTTCCCCGTCGCACGCCAAAGGTGCAAGCAGCTCTAGTTTCGGGAATTGTTGTAGCTACTTTGATTGTTGCCAGTGGATCACTCCCGGCTAATCAGCCCACTGCTTCTGAGTCAGTGAACGATGTTCGCTCATCGATCATAGTGCTAAGAGCAGCTCAAGAGCTCGATAACGATGTTCCTGCCGGCAGGCTGCTCAGTATGTCCCATACGAGATACGATCCTGGTGATCTCGAAGGATTGAATTCCGTTTACCATGACGCCTTGGATTCAGATGCTTTCTACGACCTTGTTGTGGCAATCAAAGAAAAGGAGATTCTCGCTCCGAACCTGCCGCTAACATATCAGATTTCAACAGTCGATGGATATGGCGGCGGTGTGCTGCCGCTCTCAAGCTATGTAGATCTCCAAAAGCTGTTCATTCCCCCAAATGAATTATCACTCGATGGACGGTTGCGGGAGAACCTAGCTGATGTACCAGATATCAAGTGGCTTGACCTGATGAACATCAAGTACATCATAACTGACAAGGTCAATGATCTGTGGTCCGACGGTATCTACTACGATCTTCAGTTTGGGCACCAAGATACTGGCGAACCGTATCAGGTAATTGCAGATGAGCGGCCTCATTTTCAAGGTACTGCGTTGTCGGTTGTATATTCACTGTCACCTCAGTTGCACCAAGACACAGAGGTTTTGCAGATTGATCTTGAGAGTGGGCAAAAGATCGAGCACATTCTCACGGATGGTGCTCCTCCTCAACGAAACTCCAGCCATACTGGTTTCCCATTGCATCAAGCGATGATCGAATTCGATTCCCCCAGTGCTGTTACTCGGTTGTCGCTTCTTTCTTCTGAATCCAGTATCGGCGAAATTGAGATACTCTCCTGTGCCATAATTGATCAGAGAGACAATACCTTCTATCCAATCCTCATATCACAGAATGAACAGATCCAACTGATTCATTCTGGTGATGTCAAGATCTATGAGTATAAGGATGTTTTGCCCCGGGTGTTTCTCGTTACCGACGTTGTCGCAGCCCAAGATCGCGATATCGTTCTGGAAAACATGCTTCAACCTGGTTTTGATCCCAATAAACAGGTCGTTGTCGAAAGCGAGCAGCTTCAATCCCAGGAACAGGTGGGTGATTTTTCAGGCGATGCAGAGATAGTCGAGTATCAGGCAGCGTCAATTCAAGTAAGGACCACTGCTTCTCAGGATGCATGGTTGGTTCTTAGCGATACAAACTACCCTGGATGGCAAGCAAAGATCGATGGGAATCCCACTGAAATTTACCCTGCAAATCTTCAGTATCGAGCGGTACGTGTGCCAGCAGGATCACACACCATATCGTTTCAGTTCAAGCCCCGATCGGTTAGCCTCGGCATTCTCATATCTGCCGTCTCTCTAATTCTCTGGGTGGTGGCATTCATCCTATTACCCAGGTTGCTTAAAGACGTCTCCCTTCATCAGTCTGGTAGCCCATCCCCAGTTGATTGAATATGCCTACCAGTGCTTCAATATCGCCCATTGCCTCGACACTCAATTCGAGTACACTAACCGAGTGAGCCAGAGAAGCACAGTTCGAAGCAGGAATCACTCGTCGATCACCTCCGGTCGTCAGTTTCTTATCTACATCGCAGCTGCCGCTGTTGCATTGCTTGCACTCTACATTTGGTTGACACCAAGTGGTCTGTTCTCAGGTTCTGATTCAAAAACCTTTATATTGAATCCACCAAAGGCGTTTCCTTTGCCGCCCGCAGTTCTGAGGTCAATTCAAAGTCGAGGACGGGTAAGGGTGGGGATCATCTCCGGTCACTCAGGAGCCGAAAACGACCCTGGTGCAGTCTGTCCAGATGGTCTGACTGAGGAATCAATCAATTCTCGAATCTCGGAATTGGTCAAAGGCAATTTGGAGACCAACGGTATTCGAGTGGATCTCTTGGGCGAGTTTGATCCGAGGCAAAATGGATACGTCGCCTCTGCTTTGGTGTCAATACACGCTGACGCATGCAACATTCCTGAAGCAACAGGATTCAAAGTGGCTGGAATGCAGGGAAGCCAAAACCCAATGAACCAGGTATTAGTTGACTGTTTGATTGAGTCATACTCGAATTGGACCGGGCTTGCCTTCCATGCCAATAGTATTACCTACGACATGACCAGATATCATGTCTTTGACGCTATTGCACCCCAAACCCCGGGAGCAATTATTGAGACTGGATTTATGCTGGCAGACCGAGAGCTTCTCACCCAGCATCCTGAGACTGTGGCACACGGAATAACTGACGGAATACTATGTTTCCTGGAACGATCAATGTATTGATCCGAGCTGGAGAGGGTACGGAGTTATCATAAGAGGAATGCCATGGATTTTGACCTAGTGATGTATAGTCGCTTATTTGCGTGCCCGTTTGTTAAAAGGGCAAAAAGATATCTTGAGAAGAACAAGATCAAATATAGCGAAATCCTTATCGATAAAGATGACTCTGCCCGTGATCTTGTCGTATCATGGACTGGATTTGAGTCAGTGCCAACAATCATTGTAGCCAACCCGGGAGAGACGCTGCCCGCATCTCTCCCAGAACCACTTGCCTCTGGAGCTAGTCCAAGGGGGGTCAACCGTGGTTCAATGATTACTGAACCATCAAACCGCGAGCTTGAAGAGTGGCTCAGGCAGCACCACATTATTCCTTAGCCGACGGTATTTTGCAGCCATTTAGTTCCAAAGAAAAGAGTCAATTTGCGTTCCCATGAACGATAAGCAACGTTTTGGATTCATTGCGGTCATAACACTAAGCGCCATATGGCTCATTTCACTCGTCATTTATCTTGTCCAAGGATCGTCATCCTCCCTCAACAGTGATCTTTTGAGTCTGACTTATACGCGGCTGATCTTTTGGACCTTGACAGTGACTGTCATCGTTCTTTGGTGCGGTATTGGCTGGCAAAGATGGCGCGCAACAAAGGCTCCGATCCCCGAGCTATCAATTGAACAGTTGCAAGCACTTGATCCTACTCAGTTTGAGGAGCATGTGGCTCATTTCTTCCGCCGTAAAGGGTTCAAGGTGCATCGTCGGGGACGAACTGGCGATCATGGAGTAGATTTGGAAGTTTACTCCCCGAATCAGAAGATGGGCATAGTCCAGTGCAAGCGCTACCGTTCAACAGTTGGAGAGGGAATCATTCGCGAGCTATTCGGCAGTTTAGTGCACGAAGGCGCGTCTCATGCCTATCTGGTCACTCCGAGCAATATCTCTGATGCTGCACGAAATTGGGCTGAATCAAAGCCAATAACCTTAGTTGATGGCACCGACTTGATCAAGCTGACACAGGAGATCAACCAGCAGACAAGATT
>JBDLKB010000132.1:0-4243 GCA_039714055.1 Chloroflexota bacterium | reverse complement strand
TGGTCTAGCTGAAGGTCAGGTTGTGGTGCAGGTCCATTCCGGATCACGTGGGCTGGGTCATCAGGTCGCATCCGACTATGTTAGACAGTTTCAATCTGCAATCCACAAATTCAACATCACATTGCCAGACAGAGAACTTGTCTGCGCCCCTATTGAGTCTCAAGAGGGATCTAGCTACTTGGCAGCTATGGCTTGCGCAGCCAATTACGCCTTTGCTAACCGTCAGATATTGACCGCATTTGTCCGTGAAGCTTTCGATTCCATTCTGCGTCAAACCTTTGGTGATGACACAATGCTAAACCAAGTTTATGATGTTGCTCACAATATCGCCAAAATTGAGTTCCACAATGTTGACGGCGTTCAGGAGCAGCTCTGTATCCACCGGAAAGGCGCTACACGTTCTTTTGGATCAGAAACCATTAAAGCAACCGGTACATTGGCAGAATTCCCTCCGGCATATCAAGCATCTGGACAACCAGTGCTGGTTCCAGGAAGCATGGGAACTGGCTCTTGGGTGATGGTGGGATGCGATCAATCAACCGATCTGAGTTTCGGAAGCTGTTGTCATGGGGCTGGCAGAAGGATGAGTCGAAGCAAAGCCAAGCGCACAATCTGGGGGTCTGATCTAAAACAAGAACTGGAGGATTCCGGGATCATAGTTAGAGCAAAGAGCATGGCAGGCCTAGCAGAAGAGGCTCCAGCAGCCTATAAAGATGTAGATATTGTGGTTGAGGTAGCCCATGTCTCAGGTCTTGCGAGGCGTGTTGCCCGAATTGTTCCGATTGGCGTGATCAAGGGATGATATACGCGCGCACAACAACGGTCATCCTCACATTAGCCATAACTCCCTTGGCACATTTCTGATGCCAAGTACAATGCTTGTGTCCTATCCAGTTCTTTGGTAACAGTGTTTTTTCGTTGGAGTAGATTCTATGCCGAGTGACAACAATTGGTTGTACGCTGATATCTCCCATATCGCACCGGAGATATCTGCATTGATCGATATAGAGCAAGAGAGACAGCTGCGCAAGTTGATAATGATACCGTCAGAGAGCATGGCGCCGCTGGCTGTACGTCAAGCATTGGGCTCAGTTTTTCAAAACATATATGCAGAGGGATATCCTCCATTGCGAATGACGCGCGACTCTGAACCATTGCTGCTAGATCATGCTCATCAGCTTGCCTACTATCGTCGTTATGCAGATAGGCGATTCTACAAAGGGGCAGAATACGTGCACTTTGTGGAAACCCTGGCGCAACAAAGGGCTGCCTCCTTATTTGCTACAGAAAACACTAAATCTGATCAGATACATGTTAATGTGCAAGCTCTATCTGGTTCTGCCGCCAACCTCGCCGTTTACGACACTCTTCTTGAAGAAGGGCAAACTATCATGGGAATGGATCTCTTTCAAGGAGGGCATCTCACTCATGGCAGTGAATTCAATATTTCAGGCAAGAGGTACAAGGTGGCATCTTATGGTGTTGATCCACAAACTCACAGACTGGATTATGACGCCATTCTTCAGCTTGCTCGACAAGCACAGCCAAAACTCATTATCGCTGGCTTCACTTCCTATCCTTGGGCACCCGATTGGAAAAGATTTCGCGAAATTGCTGACAGCGTAGGCGCGTTTCTGATGGCTGATGTGAGTCATATTGCGGGATTGATTGCTGCTCGAGTTCTTGACAATCCTATCGAGCTGGCAGATGTAATAACCTTTACTACTCACAAAACCCTGTGTGGACCTCGCGGCGCAGTGATTATGACATCAAATCTCGATCTTGGAGCGATGATTGACTTGGCTGTATTTCCTGGAGCACAGGGGGGACCTCACACCAACAAGTTCGCTGCTATGGCAGTTGCCTTCAAGTTGGCACAATTGCCTGAATTCAAGCAACTTCAGCGGGATATATTGGAGAATGCAAAGAAACTGTCTGACTGCCTGCAATCGCTTGGAGTACGTGTAGCATACGGTGGAACAGATACACATCTACTGAACATCGACCTGCGATCATTGCCCAGCGCAACCGGAATACCGCTTCGTGGAGAAATGGCGGCGCGCATCCTCGACCTCGCGGGCATCGTGACGAACAAAAACACCATACCTGGGGATGATCTCACTGCCCTCGCCAGTGGAATTCGTTTAGGCACTCCGTGGATCACGCAGATAGGTTTGAACGCCAGCGACATGGCTCAAGTTGCTCAAATCATCCACCAGGTAGTGTCAAACATACAACCATTCGCTTATCGAGGCTTGGCGGGTGAGCTTCCTCGCGGGAAGATCGATCTGGACACACTAGTAGACGCTAGATCAAGAGTTGTCCAATTGATCAACAAATCAATCCCTCAGGGTGTTTACTCAACTGGCTATCCCCATTTCCCATCCAATCAGATGGTAGCAAGCCATTTAGATGCTGACCATCCTATCGCTATTCAAATTTCAGGCTGGAGAGCAGAACATTTCCTCGACGAAGTCTGTACTGCGAATATCAGAGAGTTCAATGTTGATGAGTTACATCGCTCACTATTGCTGAAAAAAGACGGCTCAGTTCTAGCAGATGCTTTGGTCGAACGAATAGCAAACGATGAGTTTGACCGGACGCAGTTCGTGGTATATGTACGTAACCATCAGGCAGATTCGGTGATATTGTGGCTTCAAGGGTTGGCAGATGGCTATATTCTCTTTGACGATGATCTCCTACGTAAAGTACAAGGGCCGGTCGTAATTGAGAAGTTGGAAGACGTTAGTTACCCAAGTAATTGGCCTCCTATAGACGAGGAAGAGCATATAGGCAATATCAACACCTTGATTGAACAGTACCCGTCAATTGTTGACATGAGCAAGCCGTATTTCATCGGCTGCGATGCCTTAAAGACCAAATCACCATCAAGTGTTAAATTCGTCGACTGGCAATGGGATACAACTCAATCCAGTAAAGCTCAAAGAACTGCCTTGCATAATTCACACGTCAGTCTCAATGGCCGCATGGTGCCATTCGCTGGCTGGACCATGCCGGTAAGGTACGAGACGTCGGTATTGGAGGAGCATGCCGCTGTTCGACAGACTGCTGGGCTATTCGACGTGGCTCACATGGGCGTATTTGATATCTCTGGTAAAGACGCAACTGCCTTTCTCGATGTTCTAACTAGTAACTATGTCGCTTGGCTCGATCCAGGTCAGTCATGCTACGCTTATCTACTCAAGCCAGATGGCAGTGTGATCGACGATGTCATGATCTACTGCCTGGAACGCGAACGTTACTTGATGGTAGTTAATGCGGTCAACGCTGAGAAGGATTGGGCATGGATGAACGCGGTGAATTCAGGTCAGGTTTCTCTGAGCAGAAATCGACCGGATATTGCCTCACCAGGACCTGTTCGTCTTCGGGACCTCAAAGACCCACAACACGGCAGAGACTGTCTGGTTGATATGGCGCTTCAAGGTCCGCAATCAATTGATGTGCTATGCGAATTAGCATCCAATCCTGCAGAGCAGAACCGGCTCTGTTCACTGCGCAAGACAGAACTTTTATCTCTAGAGTTAAGTCAAGTAAACACTATCATTGCTAGAACAGGTTACACCGGTGAAGAATTCGGTTTTGAGATATTTGCCCACCCTGATGATACTCCTGAGTTGTGGGAAGCCATACTTACCGCGGGCAAAGATCGAGGGATAATCCCCGCTGGACTAGCGGCAAGAGACAGTACTCGAATTGAATTCGGTTTACCTCTATACGGGAACGAGCTTGAAGGTCCCTATTCCATCACCCCTATTGAGGCGGGTTTCCCGGGTTATGTCAAGTTCCACAAGCCCTTCTTTATCGGACGCGAAGCTATTCTGGAACTCGATAAGCAACGAGTCAATGAGATTCTCCGTTTCCGCATCCTGGATCACAATGTACGAGTTCCCAAAATGGGAGATCCAGTTGTTGACAGACGCGGCAAGGTTGTCGGCAATGTAACCAGCTGCTCGATAGACCGGGAAGGAGAATTGGTAGGTCTAGCCTACTGTCGTTCATCAATGAATGAGATCGACAACGAGATTTCTGTTTTTTGCCTCCCACGCCGATCTAAGGAACCCGATTCGTGGCAGGTTGGTGGTCGCGCGACGCTTCCCGCACGTGCTATTGTCTTGAGTCGTTTCATGGAACAGGATACTGACACTCCCAAACTAATCGCAGAAGGTGACTGACATTGCTGCTGACGTAGCATGAACTATGCATTTAGACAAGACAATTGACC
>JBDLKB010000131.1:0-4334 GCA_039714055.1 Chloroflexota bacterium | reverse complement strand
AATTCGTATCTCTTCTTCACAATAATAGATTCCTCAAGATTCTTGGGTCAAACAAGGGTGAAATTGTGCCAGCCAGAGGGGTCAACGTCAAGGGTGAGGTAACCATGACGGGAGCTTGCGTGGCTCAGGCTCCCTGCCATAAAAGAGATCGTCCATAAACAACAATGCCCTTTGCGCTAGAGCAGAGCGCTTGGTCGTCCAGCGAACGAAATTGTGGGCAAAGGTATTGGGGTGGGAGTACGGGCATACCGCTAAACAGCGCCCGCAGTCAGTACCAATGGTATTCCAATAGTGATAACATGTCTCGCTTCGAATTTGCCATCTTTGCACTCCCCCTATATCGATCGGCTCATCAGAGGAAATCGAACGAGTAGGGCAATTGTCAGCGCACTTTCGGCAAATGCGGCAGAATTCCCACATGGAGACATCTGGGGATGCAGAGTTTTCCAATAAGGGAAGATCGGTTGTGACCACCGCCAAGCGTACCCGGGGACCTGCCTTCTCTGACATCAATATTCCCATTCGCCCAATAACGCCAAGTCCTGCATCTTGTGCCACCAAGGGGCATACAACCTGGTAGTTGCCATCAATGTGCGCCCGCGCACGATAACCCAACGATGCTATCGCCTTGGCTATTTGAACTGCAATCGTTGCTGAATTCAGGTACTGCTTGGCAACCTCTGCCGTCTGCATCATCTGAGGCGCGAGCTGCACATTGTCGTGCGACATCTCCACAGATATGGCAATGGCGTAATGGTGATCGAGTTGGATTCTCACACCATAGTTCCCGACTCGCCTGCCTGCATGAGAATACACATGATAGTCTCTCAATCTAGTGACCCCGGCTTGCAGGGCGCCGAGATGCTTTGCAATTCCGATCACATATTGTGATGCAGCTTGCGGATCAATTCCAACCTGCAATGCCGACGGCGAAGGCTCAACCAGTGCGTGCAATGCGTCAATGGTGTCAAAGGCGGCACCGGTGAGCGCTGCGGCGTATGGATGGTACTCCTTGGCGAGTGGCGACAACAATCCGGGGGCTCTGCGGATTTGGTCATCGACTTCCTTGAGTTTAGGATGCCGTGAATAATACTCCTCGTAATTCTCAGAGCCGGGTACCAGTCTTTGCCGTGCGAACATGGTGTCGCGTTCATCAATTCGACCCATCGGAACCGGCAACACCGTTTCTCCAAATCCACGCGCAAAGAGAACAAGGAGAATGGCAACCACTCCTAGCCCAAATATAAACGCGAATGAAATCACCTGTATTGTAGAGGGAAGCAGCATCATAAGCGCAATTGACACAGGTACGACAATGCTGAGTAACACTGCCACACGAGTAGCACGCCGCTCGTTCTCACGGTGCGAAATAAACGCAAAATAGAGCAGAGCACACGACAGAATTAGCGCGAGTGCGATAGGGAGGTAATTGATCATGGTCTCGCAGTTCCAGGTCGATAGCTCGACCGTTTAGCGAGCCACCCGCTCCACTCCATCAAGAGCATCGAGGATGGAGTACAACAACTCTAACAACACACGTTTGACCGATTGATCATCCAGGGCAACACAGGGAATCAGCTTTACTCGAGGATCAACGCGTAGGGCAATGCGTAGGTCTTCTGGGGACCAAGCGTCAGGGGAATCCTGCTTGTTGGCTGCAACCACGTACGGGGCGGGTGAAAAGTCACGAAAAGTGTCCAAGATCATTCGCGCCTCGCGGAATGTCTCGGGCTGGGCGCTATCCACCATCACCACAAATCCCAACATTCCTTCCGAGAGAATCTCCCACATGAAATCGAAGCGTCGTTGTCCCGGCGTACCAAACAGATAGAGAACAAGGTCGTCATCTATAGTTATGCGTCCAAAGTCCATGGCGACCGTTGTTTGTTCCTTGACCATCTCCTCTGGTAAGGTGATAACCTGCTCAGTGCGCACAACCTCGATTTCGCTTACCGAGTTAATGAAAGCAGTTTTGCCCGCTGAGAACGGGCCTGTGACAACCATCTTAACTGTCTGCATTGTTTCCGTGTCTCAACATTCTGCTGCGCGGGCATAGACTTGCAGAATAATAAGGGCACAATGGGAATTTTGATGGGTATCGGTTGGGAGCGCTCAAGCCATTAGATCCGTCGAACTCGATCAATCAGTTTCATAACAATGGAGCGCTTGACTTCGGGTTTCTGCGCCCGCCTAGCTCGAGATCGAGATGACGCAACAGCTCGCGAAACAGCCTGACCTCTGGCTGTCACTGGAGCCGCATACTCAATCAATCCAGCTTGAAGCATTCCGTATACTATGCGCCTGATATCAAAGTCGTTAAGACTAGTGGCTCTTGCGATTTGGCGGATCGAGTTTTTGGGATTGATGAATGATATTACGCGCCACTCATCAGCAGTCAATCGCAACCGTTCAAGATCGATATTGGGTCTTTTAGCAAACTTGAGCGAACGATCTAGGTTTGGCAGCTCGTCCGACAGCTCCTTCCACTCTTTGAGACGGCGAGTGCCTTCGATGATGACTCCATCCAGGTCAATTGCCACTGTGATTAACTCGCCAGGAGGTAGCCGATTTGAGTCGAAACGAAATCCACCCTCTGGAAGGGTATACATTTCCAATACAATATCGAGAGTGTGCTTTCGCAACGCCTGAATTATCTCGCTGCGCGAGACAACCCCCGCATTAATCAGCATTAGCCCCAACTCTTTGTCGCTGATTTCCTTGGCGCCGCGTTCAATTGCTTCCGTCTGCCTTTGGGAGATTCTTCCGGATTCAAGCAAAGCAGTAGTGAGTTTGGCAGGCTTGGTGATGGTGGAGGCAGCTATCAGTTTACCGTTGCGGAATGCCACTTCGATGGGGCCTTCCGAGTTCTCAACCGAAAGAGTACCCGTCTTTCGCGCAATGTGTATTAGATTGAACAACTGCGACGTACTGAAATCGCGCAGATTGCCTTTCAAGGCCATATGACCCTCTAGACGTAAAAAGCCGATTAACGACCCGTGTCATCGGCCGCATTATACCCCACTTCACTACCCCGTCAATGTAAGAGTCGGGTGGAAGAAGCCGTGCTATAATCTGCCGTTCAGGAAAAAGACCATGCAAAGATCCAAAGCACTTGTTCATCGATTCATATTCGCTGCCATAGCCTTAATACTTGTTGGTTGCGGTGCAGATGAAACCGAATCAATTCCAACCATGACTCAAGGTAAAGAACCGCCCGCTGAAACACTTGAGGCATCGCCTACCGCTACGCTGATCCCGACATTCACTCCTGTGCCATCGCCAACACCTGCACCCAATAATCCTGCCGCAACATCATTACCCACACCCGAAGGTATGATAGGTCCAGATGAGTTCCCTGATGGTGTTAACCCTCTTACAGGGCTGGAGGTGAGTGATGCAGAGACATTGCTCAGAAGACCTGTGTCAGTCAAGATTTCGAATTCACCTGCACAATATGTTCGCCCTCAAAGCGGTCTAAGCAAAGCCGACCTGGTTTTCGAGCACTATGCCGAGGGCGGAGTGACCCGCCTGACTGCGGTGTATTACTCAAACGTTTTGAGTCAGGTTGGATCAGTGCGCAGCGCCAGAATAATTGATCTTGAGATTCCTGCCATGTATCAATCAGCATTTGCTTTCTCTGGCGCCAGCGCGGGCGTGAAGCAATTGATCCGCGAATCTGATTTCTTCACCCGTTCCATTTCACCTGATTTTGGATATGGTGAACCCTACTTCTACCGAGTGCCCCGGGAAGGGGTGCCCCTTGAACACACTCTTTTCGCTGATTTATACGACATCTGGGCATGGATGGACAACAGAGAAATCAATCAGCCGGTGAAACTTCGGGGGATGGGGTTTTCAGAGATAGTGCCTGAATCTGACAGCAACGCCAAGAGGGTTCATGTGAACTATATAGCGGGCGAGAGTCAGGTAACATGGATCTATTCGCCAGCAAGCGGAAATTACCAGCGTTGGCAAGGTGGAATGACACACACGGACAGTCAATCTGGTGCGCAACTCACAGCCAGCAATGTGGTAGTAGTATATGCTCACCATCAAGATACTGATATTCTTGAGGACCATGTAGGCGGAGGACACTACTCCATACAGATCCAAATATGGGGTGAGGGAAGAGCACAGCTGTTCCGCGATGGCAAACTTTATGAAGGCAGATGGAGACGCAGCGAGCGTCATGACATGCTTTCGTTTGTCGATGATCAAGGTGTGACCCTGCCTCTGAAACCAGGCAACACTTGGTTTCAGCTAGTTCCAATTGATTTTGATCGAGCAACTGTTGAATCTTGATCATAGGATCAATCCCTGATTGAAGCTGGCAT
>JBDLKB010000130.1:0-4341 GCA_039714055.1 Chloroflexota bacterium | reverse complement strand
GCCACAATCTGCTCAGTTCCGGCAATTAACAAATGCTTGATATTGCGTTGCTCAAAGAACTCTGTTGTAAGATCTGCAGCATCTCGTAGATTTTGAGCTGCAACTTCCTTTTCTCGTTGCGATCCACCGCGACCTCCGCTCCTACTGGCTCCCCCGCGGGATGATCCACCTCCTTTCTTTAATCTTCGGACCTCTTCGCCCATAGTTCCAGAGGTTTCCGCAAGCTGGCCCATGTGAAAGTCAAATAACCTGGCACCCAGCTGGTCTACCAATGCCACTGCATAGCTGCCGTATTGATCGAACAAGCGCACAAGTGGTCGGATAAAAGGGCGTTCTGCCACAACAATGTGACTTTTAGGCAGAGGGACAGCAAGAGGATAGGTTTCCCAAAAGTTGGATTCTTGACTGGAGAAGAGGACAACGCTGCGTCCACTCCAATCGTATTCATGGTCAAAATAACTGGTGATAGCCTCGGTATCACTCCTGATAGCATCTTCATCAATTCCCTTCAACAGTCCGCGCAGACGCAGTTTATAGGCTCCTGACGTACGTTGTTTTGGATCAACGTTCAAGTACAGACTCACCACAGGTGACCCTGTTGGCTCAAAGCCAGCTAGCTTTTGAAGACGACTTTCTGTGATCATGTGACCTCCTATAAAGATGTTTGAAAATGCTTCAACGATGCGGTTGTTCCTGAAGATCAATGTCGAGACTGATTTCCTCACTATCTCTGATCATGGTGAGTTCTACCGTCTCGCCAACTCGGAAATTATGCTCCAGATAGATGGTAAGGTCATCTCTACGTTCGATGGGTATCCTGTCCACGGCAATAATGATGTCACCACCCTCAAAAAGGATGCTTCTGCCTTGCCGAGTCGCTTGTGCTGGCTGTATTCCAGCGATGTCGGCAGGTCCGTTTTCATCAATTGCTGCCACCAGTAATCCATGCTCGGGTCCTTCTTGAGGTGGACGCAGTTCGTAGGTTAGTTCGTAGGTGGTGATACCGAGCCATGGATGAGGATAGTACCCATGTGACAATAGTTGAGGGACGACACGTAGTATCGTTTCAGTAGGGATGGCAAAGCCAACACCTACCGAGCCTCCGCTTGGAGACTGTATAGCTGTATTCACTCCAATTACGCGACCAAGGGTGTCGAGGAGAGGTCCACCGGAGTTCCCCGGGTTGATAGCTGCATCAGTCTGTATGACCTCTCCCAGAGCTTGTCCACCTTCTGTCTCGATCGTGCGGCCAAGAGCACTTACGACACCAGTGGTCAAGGTCCAATCCAGACCAAAAGGATTGCCAATGGCAATTACTCGCTGACCGACTCGCAGGTTCTTTGATGGTCCCATCTCTATGGGCACTAGAATTGATGACGGAGCTGATATCTGTACCACGGCCAGATCGTTGTATGGATCAGCACCCACCAGATCAGCAGGATAAACGGCACCACCAGGCAGCAGAACCTCGATTTCTTGAGCGTCCTGGATCACGTGATAGTTTGTCAGGATATTCCCCTCTGAGTCAATGACAAATCCGGATCCGCTTCCTTCTCGCGGTACTATGCCGCGCCAAAAGTCGATGACCTCGCTTCGATTAGTAATGTGAACCACTGAAGGCTTGACTCTGTCGTAAACGTTGACTATGCGTTCTTCAGTATAGTCAAGTGGAGCTGCGTCTTCAGAGGATATTTCGGTTGGAGTAGCGACTAAAACGATAGGAGTGCTGGTTGCGCCAGGCGTATTGGGCAGGGATTCGACAGTGTTGCATGCGATCGAGGTGAATGCAAGCAACAATAGTAATGTCAAAGATGCTGTGATCAAATGACGTGTAGTAATTCGTTGCATCAAGGTCGCTTGCCTAGTGTAACTGTGATGAGTTCAACCTCTCCATCTCGCAGGACATGGAATTCGACATCCGTACCTGGTTCTGTTTCAGCAACAAGGTAACCAATCAAGTCACCGAAATCATTTAGCTGGCGACCGTCTATCTCGACAATAAAGTCGCCGGCTCTGATGCCGGCAGCATATGCCGGTCCACCAATGTTGACATTGGTGATAAGTACCCCTCGTGACTCTGTTATGCCTAACTCCTGCATGGTAAATAGGTCGAGTTCCGGTAGACTCGAAACTCCCAGCCAGGGATAGTCATAACTGCCTTCAGCGATGAGATGTGGTAGCAGCTTTTTCAGTGTGTCAATAGGTGAGGCGAATCCAACACCAGAGCTGCTGCCTGAAAGAGAGGAAATAGCGGTGTTTATGCCTATGACTTTACCTTCCGAGTCCAGCAAAGGTCCACCCGAGTTTCCAGGATTGATGGCAGCATCGGTTTGGATAATTCCCGGATTTGAAAACTTGCCCTGATTGAGCGTTTGCAAATCTCGTTGTGAGTCCAATCGTCTGCCGAGACCACTGATAATGCCAACGGTCATAGAACCTTGATAACCAAAGGGGTTGCCAATGGCGATCACATTTTGGCCGACTTGAACCTGGTCAGAATTACCCAAGGTGAGGGCTGGGGCGTCTAAAGGAGGTTCATCGACCTCAAGCACGGCTAAATCTGCATCTGCGTCAAGCCCAATAACTGAAGCGAATCTACGAGCAGAGTTGTAATAGACAATTTCGATGTGAACTGCATCCCTGACTACATGCGCGTTGGTCACAACTCGTCCATCCTCGTCAGCTACAAATCCCGATCCGCTCCCCAAGGGCAGTCCACCGTCACCGTATATTTTTATGTGGACAACGGAAGGGTTGACTTTGTGATAAAGCGATACCAAGGAAGCTTCGTCGGGTGAAAAAGACGATATGATGATTGGTTCTGTTTCAACTACCTCTTTTGTAGATAGATCATCTGCTGCCGGTGTGTCTGCTACCACTACTGTTGCGGTCGGGGCAGGGGTAGTCACCGGACTGAGACAAGCTGTTCCAGCTAAAACAAGAGGTAGAATGAATACTAGAAACCATTTCCCAGCGACTCGAGTGCCATGTCGCATTAGCTCTTCTCCTTGAAAAGATCCTTGATGTCTTGAAACAGTTTTTTCTGTTTTGCAGAAAGGTTTTTCGGCACTTGAATAAAGACCCGAACATATAGGTCACCGCGTTCAGCAGGTGATTTTAAGCGTGGCATGCCCTTTCCACGAAGTCGAAATACTTGTCCTCCTTGAGTCTCCGGAGGGATGGTTAATTCAAAGGTGCCGTCAATCGATTTTATTCTTACTTTTCCACCAAGTACTGCTATGGTCATCTCAAGGTGGTGATCCAGGTGGAGGTCATCACCTTTGCGAGCATAGATCCGATGAGGTAGTACTCCAATGCGCAGCAGCAAGCTACCAGGAGGACCTCCACGGACTCCAGGCTCTCCCTGACCACTTAACCTTACCAATGAGCCAGTACCTACTCCAGGAGGTATATTCGCCTCAATGCGACTGCCATTGCGTACCAGAGTTCGTGTAGTGCCACGAAAAGCTTCCTCAAGCGTGATCTCTATTGCTTGTTCGAGGTCGCGTCCACGCATTTGTCTAAAAGGTGAACGCGCACCGGTTTGAACATTCATGCTGCCAAAGAGCGAATTGAAAAAGTCAGAGAACTGTGATCCTCCAAAGATGTCGTTGATATCGACCTGAACCCCTCTGCCTCCCCTTCCAGAAGTTGCCCATTGTGACCAGTCGAATCCGCCAGGATCTCTGCCCGCTCGCTGCCATTGTCTCCAGTTGTCGCCCAATTGATCGTACTTGGTGCGATTCTCTTGAGTGCCTAGAACGCTATATGCCTCATTAATCTCTTTGAAACGATCTTCCGCGTTCTTGTCTGGATTTACGTCGGGGTGAAGTTCGCGAGCTAATTTGCGGTATTTTTTCTTTATCTCAGCCTCACTTGCGTTCCGGCTGACACCGAGAATCTTGTAATAGTCTTTGTAATCCATTCAATTTCTAATAGCAACGATATTTCTCGACCTAATCTAAGCGCAAACGAGAAAGCATGTCAAGCAGTCGTGAGAGTTATATACACGGTATTTACGAAAAGGAGTGTATGTCGGATTAAATCCTTACCTATTGACCTTCCAACTTCCTGCGCTTTCCAAGGCACGATACATGTATATTTGAGCTTTCGGAAGGATGCGCTTTGCTTGTCTCATTAACATTTCCATCTGGTTGCGTTTGTCACCATACATGTCAATATACAATGGCTTTAACGAACTCGGTGAACGGGTTGTGCGTGACGAGAGAACTAACAGACGTATGAGGGTTTCAGAGTCAATCCCACCTGAGACTCCAACAGCTATCCGATTGTGTTGATCAAATAATGAATAGATGCGGTTAGCTTTTCGGATGTTCTTGA
>JBDLKB010000129.1:0-4366 GCA_039714055.1 Chloroflexota bacterium | reverse complement strand
GCACTTGAGCGATCTGACATTGTCATTACTACGGGGGGGCTGGGACCAACTGTTGATGATGTAACTCGTTCAGCCGTCGCAGATGCTACTAACCGCGAACTGGAAGTGAGAGAGGACCTGTTAAGACAAATCCAAGACCGGTTTGATCGATGGGGCGCGAAAATGAGTGACAACAATCGCAGGCAAGCCTATCTGCCGGAAGATGCATTAGCGTTCGAGAATCCTGTAGGTACCGCTCCAAGTTTCGCGCTTGAAATTGATGCTGGCACGGTGATATCAATTCCGGGTGTGCCGCGCGAAATGACACATATGATGGAGCATTATGTAATCCCTTATCTTCAAAGCAGACAAGGTGCAACTCATGTCATTGTCTCACGATTTCTCCGAACCGCAGGTATTGGCGAGTCCAAAATCGATTCATTGATCGATGACATAGAGCGACTTGAGAATCCTACTGTCGGTTTGGCAGCACATCCAGGGCAAACAGACATCCGTGTCGCAGCCAAGGCGGAAGACAGAGAGGCAGCCTTACGTATGATCAAGCCTGTGGCTAAGGAGATCAAGAGACGTCTGGGAGAGAACATCTACGGTGAAGGAACTGAAACAATCGAAGAGACTGTCATTAACCTTTGCCTGATGCGGTCGTTGACCATCTCTATAATGGAATTCAACACTGAGAAAGAGGTTCAAGGACGATTAGCAAAGAACGAACTCTCATCATCTGCTGTCAGCCATTTGTCAGGCCATGTGTCGTTCGATGAAATTAGCCGCCATCTGACAAAAGTTGAACCAAGCCTGAAACCATCTAAAGCCCTTCTTCAAACATATGTTGAAGCATTAAGGCAAGAGATGGGGACAGACATTGCTTTGATTGTTGGCGTATTTGAGGACAGTTCGGGTAATTTGTCAGGAACCTTGGCGCACTCGGTGAACGACTCAATAGAAGTTAAGATTTCAAACTATGCTGGGCCACCAGCACAATGTGCACAGTGGATAGTTACTCTTGGCTTTGATCGTGTAAGACGCGCTCTACTTTCCGAAAAACCATGACATCTATGTAGACGGCCAGAACTCAAAAAGCGCTCCGATTGATTCACCCTCGATATGGCGTTTGATAGCCTCGCCAAAGATATGCGCCACTGAAAGTATACGAAGCCGTTCAGGTCTTCGATCAGGTGGAAGATCTACCGTATTGGTCACTACAATTTCATCGATCTCTTCCACTGCGTTTAATCGTTCAATAGCAGGACCGGTGAATAGACCGTGAGTCACGATTATGGTTACCTGAGTGACTTGCTCCATTCTCAAATGGTCAATAGTGGTTATCATGGATCCGCCAGTTGCGATCTCATCGTCCACCAGAATCGCGCGCTTTCCCCGAACATCACCCATGATCCCACCGATTTCAACCGAGTCGTCTGACATTCTTATCTTTTCCGCAGCTGCTATGGGTAATCCAAGTGCTCGGGCGAGTTTCGCTGCTCGTTTCGCGTGTCCAATATCTGGCGACACCACAACAGAATTGCTTAGGTCTTGCTGCTGCAAGTACTGTACAAACACAGAATGCGCCGTTAGATGATCTGCAGGGATGGAGAAGAATCCATGTACCTGCGGTGAGTGCAAAGTCATGGTGATGATATGATTGGCTCCAGCAGTAACTAGTAGGTCTGCGATCAATCGTGCCGCAATAGAAATGCGTGGTGCATCCTTCTTGTCTGACCGAGCGTATGAATAATAAGGCACAACTGCGTGCACACTCTTTGCTCCTGCGCTGCGAGCAACATCGAGCATTAAAAGCAACTCCATCAGATGTTCACTGCAGGGTGGAGAAATAGACTGCACGATATATACATCCTTCGCTCTCACACTTACGCCCAGGTGCGCCAACAAGTTGTCGTTTGAAAACCTTGACAACTTTGATGGCGAGAGTTCCATACCCAAGTGTTTAGCGATTTTCCTCGCCAAATACGGGTGTGAAGTACCGCTAAAGATCAGTGGAATGCTAGAATCATGAGGTTTAATCACAGAGCCTCTCCCATTATGTTAAGGATTCCTCATATGCCATCGCTACAGATGCTGCGCCCAGCAATCCCGCTGTGTCGCCCAATTGCGAAGGCACGATTTGTAGTGAACGGGACAAACGACTGAAAGTACATCGTTTCACTGTACTTTTTACTGACTCAAATAACAAGTCGCCCATTTTTATGAGACTGCCGCCGATTACCACCAATTCAGGGTTGAGAAGATTCACAAGATTAGCAACGCCAATTCCCAAATAAGACATTGCTTCTCTAATGATCTCTTCAGCATCTCGATCTCCAAGCCTAGATGCCTCAGCGACTAGTTTGGCTGATACACGGTCTGGATCTCCTTCGGATAGGGCGTACAGGAGTCCATTAGGATTGTGAAGCATGTATTCTCGACCTTCTCGGGCAATAGCGGTTCCTGACGCGACCGCTTCAAGACAGCCGCGGTTACCACAACCGCAGTGAGGGCCCCGCGGTAACACAGTCATGTGTCCTACCTCACCGGCACCTCCTACTGCACCATGATAGAGTTGGCCATCAAGAAAGAAACCACCACCAATACCAGTGCTGGCTGTGAGATAGACAACATTTCGCTTTCCTCGGCCTGCACCAAAGCGGCAAACACCCAAGGTTGCAGCATTTCCATCATTTTCCACTGCAACCTTCTTCCCAAGTTCAGTCTTGAGTATTTGTCTCAGCGGCACACTTTCCCAGTCGTCAAGGTTTGGAGGGTCGATAACAAATCCGTCTGGAGTAGCAAAACCAGGCGCTCCAACCCCAACTGATGATATTGAATGGGTGTCATTGCTCAGCAACGAGTTGACTGAGTCTATGATATTAGAAACTACAACATCAGGACCCTTATGTGCCTCAGTCTTGCGATAGTCCTGTTCGAGGATATTGCCTTTAGAGTCAATGATACCCGAGAGAATCTTCGTTCCGCCGAGGTCGATTCCGATGTATTGCTTCTCTTGGCTCATTATTAACGACTGTAGGCTAATAGCTGAATTCTAGCTAAAGAGTATCTGATCAATGTATCAATCAAGGTTGTAAAACGCGCTGCGACCTGCATACTTGGCTATTGAGCCCAGTTCTAATTCGATTTCCAAGAGCCTGTTATATTTCGCCACTCGATCAGAACGACAAGGCGCACCGGTTTTGATCTGCCCAGCATTTGTGGCAACTGCCAAGTCAGCGATAGTAGTGTCCTCAGTTTCTCCTGACCGGTGTGAAACCACTGCAGTCCAACCTGCTTGCTTTGCCATTTGTATCGCCGCCAGCGTCTCAGTCAAACTTCCAATCTGATTGAGTTTTATGAGAATAGAATTCGAAGCTCGCTCCTCAATCCCACGCTGTAAGCGTTTTACATTAGTGACTAAAAGATCATCGCCGACGACTTGAATTTGGTTGCCAAGACGCTCAGTCATCAGGCTAAAGCTCTGCCAATCATCCTCAGCAAGACCATCTTCGATAGAGATGATGGGATATTTCTCAACCCAATCAGCATAGAAATCAACCATTTGCTCGCCTGTAAGTTCTCGACCTTCTTTCGCTAGGATATATAGCTTTCGCTCGATGTCATATATCTCGCTAGCTGCTGGGTCAAGAGCAAGCATGATTTCTTCACCAGGGACATATCCAGCTTTCTGAATGGCAGATATGATGACTTCGATTGCTTCCTCATTTGATCTCAGACTGGGAGCGAAACCTCCTTCGTCGCCTATGCCCGTGGCATAACCCTTGTCCTTCAAAACGCGTTTCAGTGCATGATAGGTTTCGGTGCCCCATCGAAGTGCTTCAGAAAACGACGGTGCACCTACTGGCATGACCATAAACTCCTGTAGGTCAGTAGAATCGACTGCATGTTTCCCGCCATTGAGAATGTTCATCATTGGCACCGGAAGGGTCATAGCGTAAACCCCTCCAAGATATTGATACAGCGGAAGATCAAGAGAATCCGCCGCCGCTTTTGCTACCGCGAGTGAAGTTCCAAGTATCGCATTTGCACCAAGTTTCTGTTTGTTCAGAGTACCATCTAACTCTAGCATTGCTTGATCTATTGCCACCTGCTCGCAGGCATCCATGCCTTCAATCAGATCTGCTATTGGACCATTGACGTTTTCAACCGCCTGGAGAACACCCTTGCCACCATACCTGGATTTGTCACCATCTCGAAGTTCGAGAGCTTCGTGTACGCCAGTTGACGCTCCCGATGGAACCCCTGCAACGCCATAGGAGCCGCATTCAAGCATGACTGAAACTGAAATAGTAGGATTTCCACGAGAATCAAGAATCTCCCTTGCGAATACCTGATGAATAATGCTCATATCAACCTCCGT
>JBDLKB010000128.1:0-4371 GCA_039714055.1 Chloroflexota bacterium | reverse complement strand
TATTGGCTCGCCAAGATGGTTTATGCCGGGGAAGACCCGCGCTTTATCTTTCGGCGAATGCTGATCTTTGCCAGCGAGGATATCGGACTTGCTGATCCTATGGCATTGGTTGTAGCTCAAGCTGCGGCAGCCGCATTCGACCGTGTAGGTCTTCCTGAGGGACGGTTTCACCTGTCTCAAACAGCCCTATATCTCGCTACTGCGCCTAAATCCAATTCAACCCTTGGGTTCTTTGATGCCTTGAGTCAAGTTGAGTCTGAACGCGACAGTGAGGTGCCATCGCATCTACGGGACGCCAGTCGAGATAGCGAACAATTCGGTCACGGAAAGGGCTACTTGTATCCTCATGCCTATAGGGATCATTGGGTGGCACAGCAGTACCTCCCCGACTCCTTGCAAGGTAAAGTGTTTTACGAGCCCAGTGAGCAAGGGCACGAGTTGCAAGTGAGGCAAGAAGTAACTCGACACCGGGAAGCTCAGCTTGCGGCAATGCTTGAGACTGGTGGGCGGTCAGCTCCACCGGAGGTGTTGACCTACACACCCCCAGACAGGCAGAGGGACCGTTGGCTGGCTCGAACAATCAGCGGGCAAGGACAGAGGTTGGCAGACCTTCGTGACTCCATTCTGGATCATGCCAAGATCCAACGCCACCATCTAGTATTGGACCTGAACGCTACCACTGGCTTGCTTTTGTGGGAAGCTGTTCGCAGGGCGCCAGAGGGTGGTGTGTGGGGAATCACTAACGATGTTGAAACCGCCACAGTTCTCCGGCAACAAGCACGGTACATGGCGGAGCTTGAACAACCAGCTATTCTGATTGGAGAGCTGCTTGACCTCGACGACCTGTTGCTTGCGCGATCCGAGGAACATGTCCGCTTCGATTCAATAGTGGGACGCAATGCGCTGGTCGCACAGCCAGACAAGGAGATAACACTCTCATCTCTGGCAGCATTGATGAAGCCAGAAGGGTTGCTCTCACTCTCAGAAGCAGTACCCAGTTTGGGACAACGTCTGTCGGACCTGGTTTCGTTGGAAGAGCTTGATGACGAACTGACCGCCCGGCTGATCGAAACAGAATCGAACATATATACCAATAGCGATGACCCTGTAGTCAATTGGCAGCCAACTGATCTGGAGCAATTATGCAGTGCCTGTGGTTTCCAGATTGTCCTAGCCAAGAGCCATACCCATCTCAGCAATCGCACCATCGCGTCCAACCAGCTTGAAGCATGGTTTGCCGTTGACACTGGAAGCAGCCGACCCACTTTTGCGGATCACTTACGCAAGCAGTTCACACCTGCTGAACTCGAGCAGATACAAACTGTTTTTGTAAATCAATTGAGCGGTCGAACTGTAGAGTGGCGCACAACCTCATTCCAACTGGTAGCATCAAGTTAACTCTGCCAGACATTCTCAGTTTGATCGCATAGGAGGATCATGATGACCCCTCGCAAGCGTGTACTGACTGTTCTCGATGGCGGTGTGCCAGATCGTGTTCCAAAAATGGCGAATTTTTATCCCGAACATATCCCCGAGCTGGATCATCGGGGAGCAGAAGGTGATCATTTTGGCACCGAGATCCGATTTGTAGAATTCAGCGCTCCAACCACCCAGAAGAACTTTTTAGACTACCTGTCAGACCTACCAGACGATGTATATGTTGGAAGCAGTACTATCCTGCGTAACTATTCTGATTGGGGCTACTTTCCTCACATAGAGGGACATGGAAGATTGAGCTCAGCAACCAGCAGCAAGGCCCTGGTCGCATCCCTGGTTGAATCACCCTTACCCGCATTTTCTACCCAGCAGCTTGGATCGCTTGAACAGCAAGTGTCAGAGATTCATTCACGTGGATTAGCAGCTATGGGAACTCCACCGCATCTCGGCGGTGAGCTCTTTGAGACAGCATGGCGGCTGCGCGGCTGGATGCAATTCATGGTAGATTTAAAAATCAATCCCGAGATTGCCCACACCTTGCTGGATCAGATCATGATGATGGCGGTTACCACTGCCATGGTTCTTGTAAGAGCTGGTGTTGACATCCTAGGTCTGGATGACGATGTGGGTTCACCTACTCACATGCTGATCAGCCCTGAAACATGGAGGGTTTTTCTCAAACCGCGACTAGCTACTATCATCGACGCAGCCAGGGCGATCAATCCCCAGGTCAAAGTCTTTTACCACAGCGATGGCTATATCGAGCCCATTATTCCCGAGTTGATCGAAATAGGAGTGGACGTGCTCCATCCAGTTCAACCTGATGTGATGGATCCTGTTCGACTCAAGCGGCTGTTTGGCGATCAATTGGCATTCTGGGGCACGGTAGGAACCCAGGTGTTGTGGGGTGAGCCTAATCCAACCAGAATTCGAGAAGAAGTGCGAGAGCGGATTCGCACCGTTGGTAAGAATGGAGGTTTGATTATCGGACCGGCATACGATCTTGAACCAGCTATACCCTGGGTCAACATCGAATCATTCTTTAATGCGATAGATGAATTCGGAACGTACCACTGACAATTTACTTGACCAGGGACGTATCCTTTTATCTATCGATCTGGCACGATAGTCCGAGTTCGAAACGAACGCTAACTCAGATCCTTTAGTTGTTCTACCATTCCGCGGATAACATCAAAGCCGCCCTGCCAGAAATCCGGGTCGCTCATGTCAACTCCAGCTTCCGACAGAATATACTCAGGACTGGCTGAGCCGCCGTAGGCGAGAATGCGTAGATATCCCGGAATAAAATCTGCTCCCTCCTGACGGTATCGCTGATACAGCGCCAATACCAGAAGCTGACCAAAGCTATACGCATAGCAGTAGAAAGGAGTAGCATAAAAGTGCGGGATAGCTGTCCACTCCCACTTGAATCCCTCATCTACCTCCACCGAAGACCCGAACTGTTCTAGAAGGTTTTCATAATACATCTGGCTTATTTCATTTGCGGTCTTGCCTTCGGCAATCATTCGATGCGCGTCACGCTCAAAGATCACAAAGTAAGCTTGTCGCATTACGGTAGCGTAGGCATCATCAACTGCGGACGCCAAGATGCTTCGGCGTACTGCTGGGTCCTCCTCTTCACTTAGCAACCGGTCGGTCAGGAGCATCTCAGAGAAAACAGATGCTGTTTCGGCCAGGGGAAGGGAAGAGTGAAAGGTCAGGATTGAGTGATCTGCCGCCATTGAAGAATGAACCGCGTGTCCCAATTCATGTGCCAACGTGGCAACATCACGAGCTTTACTCGTATAGTTGACTTTGACCCAAGGAGCAACACCAGGCAACATGCCGGCGCAGAATGCTCCACCTTCCTTGCCCGGGCGTATCTCAGAGTCTATGTGATCGGTGTCAAATACCTCTTGCGCCAAGCGACCTAATTTGGGGCTGAACTGAGAGAACGTGTCGAGCACCAGGTCAACGGCCTCCGCATAGGGATATTCCACTTCGACTTGCCGTGATGGCGCGTAAACATCAAAACGCTGGAGCTTGTCTACACCCAACCATTTTGCCTTGAGTGCGAAATAGTCCTTAAAGATCTCAGTATTCTTTCTGGAGACGTCCAGCAGCGTTTCAACCACAGGATCAGGAATATCGTTCCGCAAGTTGCGAACTGATACTGGCTCTGGAAACTCGCGCAAGGTCAGATTTTCGTTTCGCCAATCGCGCATCAGATGGATATAGATCTGACCAAGCACTGCGCCATCGTTGGCGTACACTCGGTTGATCTCTCGATAGGCCGCTTCACGAAGTTGAGGATCGGTACTACGATAGAAGGCTGAGAGCTCTTCACGCGTTAGGTCTTTTTCTTCTCCATCGATGGTAAGCTTGAACACGAACTTGTTGGTAATCATGTCATAGAGCGTCACTAGAGCATCAGCTCCGTTAACATTCTTTAGATTGATCACCTTTTCCTCAGGCTCAGATAGAGTGTGAGGCTTGAATCGTCTTAAGGACTCGAGAAAATAGCGATACTTCTCGTTGGCAGCCATCAGTCTGTTAGCTATCTGATCATCAAGCTTCTTCCACCACAAACTAAAGAAGAGAATTCGGTTGTGGATGTCAGCAAAGAGTTGGTGCATTCGACCCATGAACCCTAGTGCTTCCTGAGATTGTGTGTCAGCAGCGAACCATAATCCACCGTAGCCGGACATACGGTTTTCGTACTCGGCCACCTTCTCTATTAGTTGTACTAGCTCCGCAAACGATTCCCCGGAAATAGCTGGAGAGAGCTGATCGCGATATGATTCGATCTTGCAGACTACTACCTCCAAGTCTTGCATGAGTTGGTCAAAAACGGGACCTTCGGTTTCAGGCAGCAGGTCATATAGTGACCAGTTAGTCAATTCGTATCTCTTCTTCACAATAATAGATTCCTTA
>JBDLKB010000127.1:0-4411 GCA_039714055.1 Chloroflexota bacterium | reverse complement strand
CCTACCGTCTCCATGATAGTGCTATCACCGAGATCTGGATTGGCATCCTCCTCAGTAAATCCTGGAAAGTACAAACCTTCGACAGGTGGAGCTGGCGCGGTGAACCACCGATCTCCTAAACCACTAATGCGAATTCCGAAATCAGTGCCATTTCGAGCCAGGGCACTGACTATGGTGCTGCCCTCAATGTCATGAGCAGCATCGGCCATGGCTTTGCATGCCGCCATAACCGGGTTAAGCACAGCAAGGGCATTATCACCCAGGAATTTAAGGATTTCCTTTGCAACCTCGTCGTCTTTAGTCACACGAGCAATGGAAGGAGCGAGTGAGCGTAGGAACAA
Source organism: Chloroflexota bacterium (assembly GCA_039714055.1). Taxonomy (GTDB): domain Bacteria; phylum Chloroflexota; class Anaerolineae; order Promineifilales; family UBA4811; genus JBDLKB01. The sequence continues at coordinate 4,070 of JBDLKB010000127.1, read as the reverse complement.
TAGCGAAGCCGCTTTGTTTCGATTGTGGCACTCGTCTCCCATATGCAGCGCTTCAGCAATCAGCGCGCGCATATCAATACCACCAGCATCTTTGATCGCAGCGTCAAGGATGGGAGCCATGACATCGTCCATCCAACGCAATCGATTTATAACCTCATCGTCGTAGGCACCATATCGCAACACCTTGCCATAACCTTCATTAAGTCCCGAGAAGGTGCGAGTGCCGTATTTTTTATCTTCAATGATATATACCGACATGGATGGCGAGATTAAGCCAGCCATAGGTCCAGCAGACTGATAGTGATGGCATGGAGCAAATTCCACTTTGCCGGCAAGCACCAGCTTTTCCGCTTCTTCGTAGCTGCTGGCTTTGCCTTCAAAGATAAGCGCGCCGACCACTGCACCTCGCATGGGACCTGACATCCGGTCCCAGCCTATGGGTGGTCCCGCATGGGTCAGTAGATTCGGCTTGTCACCACGTCCAGGAATGACATCCTTTGCCTTGGCAACTCCGACCAACACCGGATGGGAGTCAATCATTCTTGCTACTGCTTTGGCATTTGCAGCATCGATATTAACCATTTCATTTCCTCCGAGATCGTTATTGTGTTTTCATCCGTTCCAATAAAGCGGCGAGTTTCTCGTTGCCTCCGGCGGGAGGTTTCCACTCGACATGGATGGCAGAGGCTTCTTGAGCTACGAGGCTCTCTGCAAATGATTCCAAGCCGATGTTGATACCAGCAAGCGGCTTTTTCATGTTTGCCAGATTCACTGGTTTAGCTTTTGCATCCATTACTTGTTCTTCGTGAGAGAGAGCTTGGATCAACTCCCCAACATAACGGATGGCGACATCGTTTCGAGTTTCGACAAAGGCACCAGCCGCCTTTAGCTGTTCGATCTGATCATCCATTCCTTGTGGATCAAGATCAGTACCTACAACCACGGCAACTACCTTGATGAAACGTCCATCTTGCTCAGCTAATTTGATGGCTTTCTCGATCGCCGGGGCAAGTTCACCGGCAGGATCGGGATGAGAGCCATATCCCAATACAACATCCAGAACGATCACAGCTACTTGTGGATCCTGTGCTTCTTGCATCAAGCGCTGTATCCGTAAGGTATTGTCCATCATGGGATGAAGTCGTCCGACGGTGAATTCATCCTCACCCAGATCGACTATGGTATTCTCTACACTGACCATCGAGTTCTCGAGAACATTCTCACCCTTTTTAAGTGGCGCGTTGGAGAGAACAAGAGGCAAATAATCCTGAAGAATGAGCAGCGCTTCGTAGGCAAGAGTACCGCCAGAGAATAATCCTCGTAGATACTTTTGTTTGTCGTTGAAGTCAGAAATATCGACCATGCTCTCGGGGGCGTCAGCGTCCTTTGCGAGTTTCACCGCCAAATCAGCGGCCTCATCGAAGGTACGCACAAAATTCAAGTTGCCTAGTTTCTGTGCTGGCGGGTTATATCCAATAAAGTCCACCACCACTGGTTTTCCTGCCTTTCGAGCTAACTTGAGCAACTTGTCAGCAACACTGATAGCTGGGGGTTTGGAGACCAATACAATAACCTTGGTTTCGGGGTCACGACTAAGTAATTCTAATCCCTGCATGGCAGTGATTGCACCCACTGCTTCGGATAGATCTCGCCCTCCAGTACCCAAGGCGTGTGTCATACCACTGCCTAATTGGTGAATGCGGCTACTCACTTGCTGAAGCCCAGTACCTGAAGCGGCGATCATGCCAATGGGACCAAAACGAACTCGGTTGGCAAAGCCGAGACCAATACCGTTAACGATGGCAGTGCCACAATCTGGTCCCATAACCAACAATCCACGTTCGGCAGCCATCTGTTTCAGTTCGACCTCATCTTCGACGGTCACATTGTCACTGAACAAGAAGGCATGTTTATCATGCCGCAGAGCATCTCTCGCAACCCCCGCAGCATACCGTCCCGGTGCGGATATAAGCACCCAATGAGCATCAGGTAGCATTTCTGCTGCCATTTCTAGACTCTTGGGACGATAATCCTGCTCATCACTGGCTCGTTTACGGGTGAGAAGCCCATCGATCTTGGACATGGCAGATTCAGCTTGCTCGTCACTCGATGCGCGCAGCACGATGACCAGATCATCTGGAGCAGCCGACTCAACTTGAGGTACGAGAAGCCCAGTCTGCGCAAGAATCTCTTTGTTGGCATCGGTACCCATTACCACACCTGTGTCCAGGATACCGTCCATACTCCCTAACGAACTCTGCAGTTGCATAAGTATGACCGAATCATAATATGCACCTGTTCTAATTTCTACTCTAATTGCACTCATAATTCACTTTCCAGTTCCCAACCATCCATCGGCATAGTCCTGGAACCGCGGATGTATGATTGAGAGTATCGATACTAAAAGCGCCTGCCGGTTGCTATAAGCATTTTCGGCAGGCGCTAGGATTGATCAAACTTCGATCCGCTCAGGCAACCGCAGGACCTCGTTAGCCTTTACAAGCTCGTCAGGCACATCGAACTGCAGTTCTGCCCCAACCATTGCCGTGGTATAGTCCTTGATTACATTGTCCCAATACTTGCGGTCAACATAGTACACTCGAGCGCCACCAAGTTCGTGCTGGTAATCGGGCCAGGGATAACTTGGCTGTGCCATTGCTAGAGCGCCGATTTTCCATCCGTTGTAGCTCTCATAGGTTGACCAGAATTCGGTGTTTCCCACAACCTCAAAAGCATAATAGGCTTTGCAGTAGAATAATATCGCGCCAGCGCGAACTCCACGAGCCAAGGTATAGGTGTGATGGCTGATGTTGATATCTTCGTTCATCACCCTGCCGTTAGCCAAGCCCGCCCAGACACCATCGATGATGCCGATCAAGCAGTACGGGTCCTTTAGTCTTTTACGGTACCAACCGAGCAGCTCGGCGTAAACGCGAGCGCCCACGATGTCATAAAAGTCATGCTCCTTCTCCATAACCTTTTTCACGTGATCCATCATCATTGGTGCCTCGTCGAGTCTAGCTTGACGAATATACATCACTCTCCCATCTCGGAGATTGATCATGGCACCAGGCCAAGGTTTGAGATCCATGGGCGGAGCTTGAAGGAACGGTTCAATCTCTCGTACATCGATGGTGATTTTCTCTTGCGATACCTTGCAAGGTGGTTCAAGACGCATGGTTATATATCTCCTCTATGCAAATACTGCTTGTCAATTGAAAACGCTAGACGATCACGTCGTCCATGAGACGCATGGTCTCGTTCACCTTTATGATCTCGTCAGGAATATTCTCAAAGACGAGGTCCGCACCAACGACCTGGCGCACGTATTCTTTGACCACGGTGTCCCAGTACTTTTTTGTAACATAATACACGCGTGCTCCGCCTAGTTCATGCTGAACGTCAGGCCAAGGGTAGCTTGGCTGTGCCATGCCCAAGCCCCAGCGGCGCCAGCCATTGTAGCTCTCATAGGTGGCCCAGAATTCTTCGTTGTCGAGGAACTCAAAAGCATAGTAGCACTTGGCATAGTACATGGTGGCACCAATTCGACCACCACGTGAGAGGCTCATGGTATGCAAGCTGATGTTGATGTCCTGACTCATCAGCCTCCCATTTCCTAGGCCTACCCATACGCCGTCAATCAATCCGACCAGGGTGTAGGGATCCTTTAGTCTTTTTCGGTACCAGCCAAGCAGCTCAGCATACACTCGCGCGCCGACAATGTCGTAGAAATCGTGAGTTGCTTCCATCACCTTTTTTATATACGACATCATCATCTGAGCTTCTTCCATCTTGGCTTCTCGGATATACATAGTACGTCCGTCGCGCAATGTGATCATCGCTCCAGGCCAAGGTTTCAGATCCATGGGTGGTGCTTGCAGGAATGGCTCAATCTCGCGTACATCAATGGTGATCTGTTCTTGTGATACTTTGCATGGTGGTTCTAGTCTCATGTTGAAATCCTCCTATTTGAACTAGATGAAATGCTGATGTATAGATCAGCTGTAATGATACTGCACATAACTATTGTTTCAAATAGCTTGCTTCTTCCGGTATGAATACGGATTGTT
>JBDLKB010000126.1:0-4424 GCA_039714055.1 Chloroflexota bacterium | reverse complement strand
TCCTTGCACGTGGTCCATTGGTTGCATTTGGAGTTCTGGTAGGGCTTATCTTTGCCGACCGACTCGGTGGTTGGCTTGATGTACCAGCAGACCGCATTTCACCATTCATTGTGGTTGCCGGTATCGTTATATTTCAGTGGCTTATCTTGCTCATCAAACCTCAAATCGAGCGCTGGTTTTATTTCAGCGAGCGAAATGAAGTAATAAGAATCCAGAGGTTACGCGACCGCGTACTTACCCCGAATGATCTACGCCAACTACTGGAAAACGTTAGCGCGGCGCTATGCGAATTGCTGCAGGTAGAAAGCACTTTTATTGCTTCAATTGGATCCGATCAATCGCCTCGTGTGGAATTGATCACTGGACACATTCAACCTGAAGAGATCATGTCACAAGTCGATCTGCTTGATCTTTCGAACAACGACAAAGAGACCCGGCTGCACAATGGATTGGTTGAATGGAGTGGTTTCTGGTTATTCCCTCTATTTGACCGCGAGGGGGATTCTGTAATCGGCGTTCTCGGCTTGGAAGAACCATCCAAGTCAATACAGGAATCTTATTCTGCCGAGGGCTACGATCAGAGGGTAGATCACCTTACGGCGCAGATCGCAGAAGCTCTCGAGGATCGATTGCTGCAACAAGAGGTGTTTGCAGCAATGGAAGGGCTGTTGACCCGGGTATCCGCGACCAGGAGAGCGGTGGGCGAACCAGATGATGAGATTGAAGTTGACGCTGAAATTCTCGATCAAGAGAATCTCACAAAATTAGTACGCGATGCTCTTCGTCATTATTGGGGAGGTCCCCGTCTTACCCGCAGCCCCTTGCTTCAACTCAAGATTGTGCGTCAAAGCGCATCCAAACATCAAGGCAGTTTAACAAAGGCGATGCGTGCTGTGCTCTCTGAAGCGATTGAAAGTTTACGCCCGGAAGGCGACCGGAGTTTAACCACGGCTGAATGGGTTCTATACAACATACTGGAGCTAAAATTCCTCAAACGATACCAGGTTCGCGAGGTGGCACGACGATTGGCAATGAGCGAATCTGATCTGTATCGCAAACAGCGTGTTGCGGTCGAGGCAGTTGCTCAAGCAATTGCGCAAATGGAATACAAGGCAGCAAACGGCATCAACGAACAGACCACTGCTGAGGATGGGTTGGATGAGCAAGCAACAGCCTAAGAAACCATCTTCCCGTAAAACCACACGTTCGAAGCGAACCACATCGCGCTCAAGAACAACGAAATCTGGTTCCCGCTCGAGGACAGGGTCATCCAGCAGGTCGACGCGATCAGGTTCAACACGTTCCCGCACTAGTAGAACCAAGGCACCTCCCCCATCACCAAGTCTCGATGAACGCATTGTCGAATTTCTAGGTCCTTATAAGCATGAGATTGCTGGAACCATTCTGGCTCTAGTTGCTCTTGCTCTGGTAATCGCCTTAGCCAGTCTTCCGCTATTTGGAATCGGACCTCAAGCAAAGCAGCTTGTTCAACAAGTATTCGGGTGGGGTGGCTGGTTGGTAGCCTTTAGTTTATTTGCCATCTCAATATTTCTCTTTCTACACAACTCTGAAGATGTGACTAGACCAAGCATCGTGCAAATCATTGGATTCGAATTTTCTATGGTAGCAGCGTTAGGACTGACTCATCTAATAGTAGCGCGCAAGTTAGCTGATCCATTGTCTATTGCGCTTGAAGGCAAGGGAGGTGGCCTCGTTGGCTGGGCAGCGTCCACGCCTCTCAGAAATGGATTCGGTATATTGGCTACAGGCTTGATCCTAGTAGTTATTCTCGCAGCAGGTACGCTTGCGGCAGCTCCAGCAGGACTCCGACAACTAGGCAACCTACTGAAGCGATTTTCAGGGTCACTCTCTAATTATGCAAACGTGCTAGATCCGGAATTCCAGGCAAAACAACCACGACTGCCTTTGAAAGACAAACCGCGAAAGTCAAAAACCAGGAAACAAGATACTAGTCCAGCGTTATCGCCAGGTAAAATAACCATCAGACAAGCAAAAGTGCCTACTGTGTCTCGAAAGGCACGATCCACAGCTCTCCCCCCGCTTGATCTACTTGATGCGGCGGTTCCGCTGCAACAAAGTGAATCAGAAATCCGCAACAAAGCCACAATCATAGAAGAAACGTTGCTTGATTTCGGTCTACCTGTCGAAGTCATTGAAGTGAGACGCGGACCATCAGTTACTCAATACGGAGTCGCGCCTCGCTATGTTGAAAAGCCAGGTAGAGACGGCGTGATTCGCGAACAGAAAGTGCGAGTAAGTCAGATCTCGGCGCTAGCAAACGATCTCACGCTAGCGCTTGCAGCGACGAGGATTCGTATAGAGGCACCTGTACCAGGTCGACCGATTGTTGGAATTGAGGTTCCTAACCGCGAAAACGCTGTTGTTCCCCTCAGACCCGTAATGGAATCGACCGCTTTCTCCCGAATTGGCAGTCCGTTGGCAATCTGCCTAGGAATGGATGTGTCAGGTGCAGCAGTAACCGCAGATTTGGCAAGCATGCCTCACTTGCTGATTGCTGGTGCAACTGGTTCGGGTAAGTCAGTTTGCATTAATGCAATTACCACTTGCCTGGTGTGCAACAACCAACCAGAAGATTTGCGTCTTGTCATGATAGATCCCAAAATGGTAGAACTTGTACGCTTCAATGGGCTTCCTCATTTACTGGGAAAGGTTGAGGTCAAATTAGAACGTATCATTGGAGTACTTCACTGGTTAACTGTTGAGATGGATCAGCGCTACAAGCGTCTGGCGGAACTTGGTGCTCGCAACCTCCAGGAGTACAACCGGCTAGCCGGTAGACGGAAGACGCTCGATAAGCTTCCAATTATTGTAATGTTGTTGGATGAGTTGGCTGATCTAATGATGATGGCACCCGAAGATGTGGAAAGGACATTGGTCCGGTTGGCACAAATGTCCAGAGCAGTGGGGATACATCTAGTGGTCGCAACACAACGACCAAGTACTGATGTAGTAACTGGATTAATCAAAGCTAATTTTCCAGCAAGAATTGCATTTTCAGTTGCCACATCAGTTGACTCTCGAGTGATCCTCGACAGCACTGGAGCGGAAACTCTACTTGGCAGGGGGGATATGTTGTTTCAATCTCCAGATGCAAGCAAGCCAACCCGGGTCCAGAGCTGCTTTGTATCTGATCCTGAGATCGATAGGGTCGTAGAGTATTGGGTAAAACAGAGAGATAAGGATGTAATAGTCGACGAATCATCACCGTGGGATGAAATGCCTGTTCAAGATGAGGCAACTGAGAAACGAGACGATCTAATTGACAAGGCATTGGAACTCGCCTATCAAAACACCTCGCTTTCCACATCCTTCCTTCAACGACGATTGCGTGTAGGTTATCCCCGTGCAGCAAGACTTATGGAAGAACTGGAGGAGATGGGCGTTGTGGAAGCGGTATCACGAGGAAGCAAGAGCAGACGGGTACTGATCAACGATGTAAATGAAAGCAATGATCATTTGGATTCCGAAACTGATTGACAAGGCACATTCTGAGCATTATAATCTTAACTCGCCCCGTCGTTCGGGGCATCTGTTTGTATAGCATTTTATGCAGACTTGATTCTCGTTACGATCGGAGTGGAATAGATGGCGGTACCCATGGACCCAGACAACAATCAAACTACTGAACTAAAATCCATAAATGACCTTGAACCTCGAATGCAGGTGGCAGGTAAGGTTACCAAAACTGACCTTTATGGTGCGTTTGTTGATATCGGTATAGACCAGCAGTGTTTGATTCACATTAGCAAACTGAGCGATTCCAGAGTAAAGCGTGTAACCGATGTACTCAAGGAAGGTGATGAGATCACCGCCTATGTAGATAGAATTGACAAGGATAAGGGACGAGTGAACCTGTCTTTAGTCAAACCACCAGATGTTACATGGTCAGAAATTGAACCTGGTGCTACCTTCGATGGCACGATAACCCGCATTGCCGTATTTGGGCTATTTGTGGATATCGGCGCTGAGCGAGATGGATTACTTCATAGCAGCAACATAGATGGTCTTCATGGAGGACGTGTTGAGGATCACTATAATATCGGCGAAGAAATCAGGGTAGAGGTTCTCAAAGTTGATCGCAAATCACGTAAAATCGACCTCGCAGTCCCGAGAGAAGAAATCGAGATTGATGAAGAGGAAGAAGAAGAACCACTTACATCCATGGAGATTGCTTTCCAGCAGGCACAAGACGAGGGTAAACATCCCAACGCTGATGTACTAGCGCGAAAGCAGGATAGAAAACGAAAAAAGAAGCATCGAAACATACAGGATGACCTTCTAGCTAGGACACTTGAACACAGAAAATCGTGACCCGCCAGTGGGTCAATCAACCATAAAGGCGGGTCCAATGTGACCCGCTTTTTGTTGTAATGGATTCATCG
>JBDLKB010000125.1:0-4446 GCA_039714055.1 Chloroflexota bacterium | reverse complement strand
AACTCGGTGAACGGGATGTGCGTGACGAGAGAACCAACAGACGTAAGAGGGTTTCAGAGTCAATCCCACCTGAGACTCCAACAGCTATCCGATTGTGTTGATCAAATAATGAATAGATGCGGTTAGCTTTTCGGATGTTCTTGAGCAAATAACCCGCAATTCGATCAGGATCGCCCATTACATATCAATATACCGTTTTCTCTTGCCATATGCAAGTACCAAATCATATCCTCATGGCATGACGACCATTATTGGGTCAGCAACGATTGCTAGCTGCATGACATTTGTCCATCGAGGTGCGGTCGAATGATATTTGATGGATAGATGCTATGAGTTACTATTTACTAGAGTCCGAGTGTTGTTTAGGAGAAGGGAATGGATTCGAAAGCATTGATCGCGCTTGAAGACAAGTATGGTGCGCACAATTACAACCCACTTGACATTGTTATCGAACGAGGTGAAGGTGTTTGGGTTTATGATGTTGATGGAAAGCGTTACCTGGATTTCCTCAGTGCCTACTCTGCGGTTAGTCAGGGCCACTGCCATCCTCGAATCGTAAGTGCGTTGGTATCGCAAGCGAAACGAGTTACGCTTGCATCACGTGCTTTTCGAAATGACCAATTGGCTTGGTTTGAGAAAGAAATCTGCGAATTTAGCGGATTCGAGATGGTGCTGCCAATGAATACCGGAGCTGAGGCGGTTGAAACAGCGATCAAGGCTGCGCGCAAGTGGGGGTATCAGGTTAAGGGAATACCTGAGAACAAAGCTGAGATCATTGTGTGCGATGGGAATTTCCATGGTCGAACCACAACCATTGTTGGATTTTCTACTGAGGAACAATACAAAGATGGATTTGGACCCTTCGCCTCAGGATTCAAATCGATTCCATTTGGCGATTCTGACGAATTACGGGAGACCATCAATAACAATACTGCCGCTTTCTTAGTAGAGCCTATACAGGGTGAGGGTGGAGTACTTGTGCCGCCTGATGGATACTTGAGGGATGTTGCTGAGATTTGTTGTGAGAACAATGTTCTCCTGATAGTAGATGAGATCCAGACGGGTTTGGGCCGAACAGGTAAGTTGTTTGGCTATGAACATGATAACATCCGACCAGATGCAGTTGTTGTTGGCAAAGCGCTTTCTGGAGGGATGTATCCGGTTTCGGCAGTGTTAGCTAGCAAGGAGTTGTTGGGAGTATTCGAGCCAGGCGATCATGGTAGCACTTTTGGCGGAAATCCGTTGGGTGCGGCAATAGCACGGGAAGCAATAGCGGTGATCAGCGACGAGAATCTAGTCGAACGATCTGCTGCATTGGGGTCGTATCTAAAGGGTCGACTTGAGCGAATTGAGAGCCCTTACATAAAGGAAGTGCGAGGTCGCGGGCTATTCATCGGTGTCGAACTGCACCCGGAGGCGGGGGGAGCGCGCAGATTTTGTGAAATGCTGGCTGAACGTGGGATTCTGTGCAAGGAAACTCGTGAACACACTATACGGTTTGCACCACCGCTGGTAATAGAAAAATCGGAGATCGATTGGGCAATAAAGCAAGTGACCGATGTGTTGGAAGGGTGATCCCTCAATATCAGGTCAGACTGCGGGCTCAAGCGCTCGACCGAGAACATCGACTGTTAATCCACTGTTCCTCAACGCGGTGATGTAGGGAGTAATACCCACAGCATCGCCGAGGAGATGACCGGTAACTACCAGATTCCCTTTTGCTTCAGAGCGGAGTCGAACCAATTCGGAATGTTGGATGTGTATGTACGCAACGGTGTTGATGCCAGATTCGAAATAGGCATTAGCGATATCATAGCCTCCGTTTGTCAAAGCCCCATGTGAAACAACAACACGACCTGCTGCCGCAGACCCTTCACCCATCAACTGTTGCGGTTTAGCAGCAACATTCTTTGCTTCAGGTAGAGCTGAGAGAAGGTTGACTATGTCGTTTACTGTCATCTTCTGACTATTAGTCGATGCAGCGCTAACGGCTTCCTGCATTACTCTCCTGCCGACTTCATCGAGCGGGCAATGGATGTTTAGAAATGGGATTTGCAGGTGTTGAGCTACTGATGTAACCCGTTCATAGTTCTGTGTCATGCCACCAAGTTTTAGGGTGTTTCGTTTCACAGATACTGCGTTTACAGCTTGACTATGGGGAACACCGTGTGAGACCATTTGGTCAATGTGCCGGTCAAAAACTCGCCATGACTGATACGCGACCCCTACCGGATGATGTGCAATGACGCAGTCATATCCCAGTTGTTTTGCCATGAGCAGTTCTGCCGCACCCACATCAAGAGCAAACAGAATTCGCTGGATATTGTTTCCAGGTACATACACTGCGGAATCCTCAGGTAGAGATTCCAGGTTTGCCATCTCTAACGCAATCTGAATCAGTGTATCAGTGCTAGTCACGTGTTGCTCGAGTTCATTTCAATAGAAACGCTTTACCAAATTTGAGACGAGCGACTATAGTTTGGGAAGGATGATCTTTTTCTGACCTTGATATTTCCCTTTTCGGTCTGCGTATGAGATCTCACAAGTGCTATCTGCCTCAAAAAAGAGTACTTGCGCAATCCCTTCGTTAGCATAGATCTTGGCAGGCAGCGGGGTAGTGTTGGAAATCTCCAAGGTGACAAAACCTTCCCATTGGGGTTCGAAAGGAGTGACATTAACGATGATCCCGCAGCGAGCATAAGTGCTCTTACCTACACAAATGGTGAGAACATCGCGAGGTATGCGAAAATACTCTACAGTGCGCGCCAAAGCAAAGGAGTTGGGGGGAATGATGCACTCGTTGCCAGTGAAATCAACAAACGACTGGGGATCAAAATTCTTGGGATCCACTACGATGGATCGGGTTGATTTGAGATGATCAAGGACGGCAGCAGCGGCGCTTTGCTTTTCGGTCAAGTAGGGAAACACCTGCGAGAGAATGTATTGGATATCTGCGGGGCGGGTGATGCGCAATTCATAGTTTGATCCAGTGGCTGATTGAGGATTGAATATCTGTCCTGTGCCTAGGATTGCACGCACATTCTCGAGTAAAGGTCTCTGCATGCTGTTAACCACAAGATGAGCTCTGGTTTCCTGCTCTCCAGTCGGGGGGACAACACCGACATAGCCCTGACCGTCGAAAAGACCAGCAATGTAACCTCGCTGCATGTCCGACAGTTTTGCCGCAGTTATCTCTGGCTGAAATATCTTGAATTCATCTGCCACCCGGATATCGTAGCCGTACGATGAAACCCCGTATGAAATCGCTCCCCCGTGGACCTGACCTTCCTCAAACGGATCAATCATCTTGTGATCGCGTGCCATTTGACGAATCCAATGATCTGGTTTCAAACCCATCTTGCCTCCTGCAATGACTGGTAAATGAATGAGTTAATGAATCTAAAGTTACATCCGCTCCGGGGCTGACATGCCCATCAACTCGAGCGTTCTAGCAAGTATAATTCGTGCTGCACTGACCAATTTGAGACGTGCGAAAGTAATGTTCAGCGGAATATCAGATTCCATCCTTTCGCTGGGAAGAACTCGACAATCGCGATAAAACTGATTCAATTCGGTAGCTAGCTCATGGGCATAGTAGGGAAGGAAATGGGGCGATAGTTCCCGCGCAGCCTTTTCAATCTGCCAACTCAGTTGAATCATCTTTTTGATCAGTGAATGCTCCGCTGGCACCTTAAGGTCATGCACATCACCTTGACTATGGTCCAGATCGAGTCGTTCTGCTTCTCGAAGAATACTGCACATTCGAGCATGGGCGTATTGAACGTAGTAAACCGGATTGCGATCGGACTGTTCAAGAACCAGGTCTATGTCAAACTCCATCTGACTGTCAGCTGAGCGGCTGAGAAGAATGTAGCGGATGGCATCGGACCCTACTTGGTCGATCAATTCGCGTAGTCGCACCAATGTCCCGGCACGCTTGCTGAGTCGAATATCCTCGCCTCCCATCTTGATGGTCACCAATTGATAGACAATCAAGACAAGTCGATCAGGATCGAGGTCCAGAGCTTGCATCACTGCTTTCATGCGGGGGACGTGCCCTTGATGGTCTGCGCCCCAGACATCAATCACTTTCTCAAATTTCCGCTCAACGAATTTGTTATAGTGGTATGCAATGTCAGAGGCGAAATAGCCCGGTCTGCCTGTTGAGCGGATTACTACTTCCTCTTTTGCATCAGGATCTATCTGTGAGGCAGCAAACCACAGAGCTCCATCGTGTTCAAACAAAAGGTCTTTTTCGCGCAGCATTTCGAGCACCAACTCATATTGCCCATCGCGATATAGTTGCGATTCATAAAACCAATTGTCATACTTTATGCCCAGGTCAAGGCAATCCTGTCGCGCAGAAGCTAATACTTTCTTATTGAGACCGATGTGCTTCAGCTCAGCTAGAGCTTGATCATGTGGGATATCGAGTAATCTTCTACC
>JBDLKB010000124.1:0-4456 GCA_039714055.1 Chloroflexota bacterium | reverse complement strand
TCTACTACCACTGCGCGGCTGGTGGGAAAGTGATCATTTCCAGGTGGTCGAATCGCTGCCTCTACATCTTCCAGATTCAAGGTGCCGTCGTCTTGATTGGGCACGATGTGCGGATGCAAAGAGCCTAGAGCAGAGATTCCCCCTCCTTCGAAGCGAAAAACATGCGAGCGGTCGCCCAGAATCACCTCATCGCCTCTGCTGCAATGTGACAACATTGCGGCTAGATTAGCCATGGTGCCGCTAGGAACGAAAACCGCTGCCTCCTTTCCCGTCATCTCGGCAGCCAGCCCTTGCAGTTCGAGCACTGTTGGATCATCACCCCACACGGCGTCGCCTACCTTGGCATTTGCCATTGCTTCGCGCATTTCGTCTGTGGGCCAGGTAACCGTGTCTGATCGCAGATCAATACAATCCATTTGTCCCGCCCGTTTCTCCTAGCTCTGGGGCAAGCCACCACTTGCCCACTCTTATTTGATCAGGATTCAGTATAGCATTGCCCAACACCTCAGTCCACTCGCTGTTCAACAAACGAATTTGATGAAGAAGATCATTGGGAATGGGTGCGGTAAAGGATACGTTTTCACCAGTCTCCGGCATTGAGAATGCAAGCCGAAAAGCGTGTAGAAATGGTCGCTTCAACGAAGTGCGTTGCTTCCTTCTTCCATAGGTTTTGTCGCCCATAAGGGGCTGACCGCGGGAAGAAAAGTGCACCCTGATTTGATGAGTTCTTCCTGTCAGAGGAAAGGCTACTGCTAATGTATAGTTCTCAAGCCTTTCAAGCACGCGAAATGCAGTGCTTGCTGGACGTGCGCCGGATACCACTGCCATGCGCTTTCGGTCGCGTCGTGACCTGCCTATCGGTGCGTGTATTACACCTTCGTCATCTGTCAGTCCCCCTTCAAGCAGGGTGATGTACACCTTTTCCACCCTACGATCCTGAAACTGCTTCTTGAGGTTCAGAAGCGCTCTCTCTGTTAATGCAACCACCATCAAACCTGAAGTTCCTTTGTCCAACCTATGTACAATGCCTGGTCTCCTTGTACCGGTGACAGTAGCAAGCTGTGGATACCGGGCGATCAGCCCATTGATCAGCGTTCCTCCTGAATGTCCCGCACCAGGATGAACAACCAGACCTGCTGGCTTGTTTACAACTACAAGGTCATCGCACTCGAAGACAATGTCCAGGTCCATGGGTTCGGCAGCAAGAGGTTGAGCTTTTGGTTCAGGTATGGATACAGCAATTTCCTCGTTGCCCTCAAGCCGACGGTTTGGCTTTACCACAACCTGACCATTCACCTGCACCAAGCCCGTCTTTATCCACTTTTGTATCTGTGATCTTGAGACATCCTGGATTTGATCTGACAGCTCTTGATCCAGTCTGTAGCCCGGGTTAGACACAGTCAGGTTTAGCACATCAAGATCCAAGTTATTTGAGCTAGCGTTGATGTCTTCCGGTGAGCCTTTCGTCATGAGGTTGGCTTTCAACTTGATTGAATTATCGCTTGATTTTCTATATAGACAATCATCATCCGCTGCGATAAATCAACACCCTTACGCCACAGGGCAGGGAAAAGGAGGGAGATAACGATAGAAGGAAATGTGGAAGCAAACCTTTGCCGCTCTTCAGCGACTTCGGTTTGTGGCACACTGCAGACAGTCTGACGCGTAGGGAAGGGCTTCGAGTCGAGCGGGATCAATGCTTTCGCCGCAGCTTACGCATACTCCATAGGTGCCTTCGCTAAATCTCAGCAGGGCGCTTTCGACCTGTTTGAGCATCGACTTGGCGTTCTCCTGCAATGAGAGGGAGTGTGTCTGTTCATAGGCGTATGTCGCATCGTCAGCCATGTGATTGCCGTAGCCCACGTTCACCATGGATACCGTGGCTCGGTCTTGAATTTCCTCTTGAAGACGGTCCTTCTCTGCTTGTAGTTGCGCTTTTAGCCGTTCGTATTTTACTGGCATGTTGCACCTTGATCAGACAACGATGATTTTACCGCTTCAAGCGGCATATGACAAGAGTCCAAATTTCACCTATTGGACTATCGTTCTTTGTCGAGCCTGGTCCATAATCAGGATCAGGCTCAGTTTTCATTTGATTCTATGAATAACCCGTCTAAATGACTGGCGAGATTCCAATCTCCACTGGCAGCTTGACTGCGGGATCGTCCGCCGGCAGGATATGATCATCCTCCAACAACCTGCCTATATCGATACTGTCAGCCAATGTCTCTTCCTTGACATAAGATTCGAAATCTGCCACTGCATGCATTAGCTCGTCATTGGTTGTGTTAAGGCGAACCTCTATCCGCTGATCAAGATCAAGATCGGCTCGTTTACGCAGCACCTGAATCAATCTCACTAGGTCGCGAGCCATTCCTTCTCGTGCCAACTCTGGGGTGATGGTGGTATCAACCGCCACGGTAACACCCTTTTCAGAGGCAATAGCATATCCGCCAGTAGAGGTAGTTTGGATCAGTACTTCCTCTGGTGCCAGCATCACTTCCTCACCAGCCACCGTTAGGGTGAGCGATTGGCCAGATTGAAGTTGTGCTGCTGCTTCTGCTTGATCCACTGAACCAAGCGCTTGACGAACAGCGGGGAACTGCTTGCCGAACTTGGGTCCCAACAACCGGTTTACCGGCAGCAAGCGGTACTGCACCAGGTCGCCCACTTCCTTAACCACTTCGAGGTGCTTGACATTGATCTCATCCAGCAGCAAATCTTCCAAAGCGCTCAGGTCTACTCGTTCTCGTTCTGTTCCCACGTGCACTCGTGCCAGAGCCAACGGCTGTCGCAATTTGCTGATCTTGCCACTTGCTCGTGCTGAACGTCCTAATGCCGCCACCAACATAGCCAGCTCCATTTCTGCCAGCAGTTTTTTATCGAGCATCGTTTCATCGATTGAAGGCCATTCCGTATGATGAACGCTTTCAGTCGCCAGGGGATCAAATGACCGCACCAGATTCTGGTACATTTCTTCACTCACAAAAGGAATGAACGGTGCCAGCAGCTTGGCTAGAGTGACCAAAGCTGTGTAAAGGGTGTAGTAGGCAGCTTCCTTGTCGTCGTCGGCCTCGCTTTTCCAGAACCGGCGCCTACTCAGCCTGAGATACCAATTGGACAACTCATCGACAAAGCGTTCGATCTCTTCTGCTGCGCGCCAGGAATCATATTCCTCCAGCAGATCAGTTACCTTTGCCACCGTCTTACCAAGACGCGTCAAGAGCCATTTGTCCAAGCGATTCAGCTTTACTTCGGTTGTTCCTGGCGTCCACTTGTCTAGGTTGGCGTATGTGACCAGGAAACTGTAAACATTCCACAGGGGGATATTGAATCTGCGCCGGGTTTCGTCCGCGATGCCGTATCCAAACAGCAGATCGGCGTCAGGCTTGTGGTTGACGTACATCCACCGCATTACGTCGACGCCCATCCTGTCTGCTGCCATATTGAATTCGATCGCATTTCCCCAGCTCTTGTGCATTTCGCGTCCATCTTCAGCTAACACAGTGGCGTAGCTAAAGACGCTGCGGAATGGCGGTTCTCCTGTCATAACTGTGCTCATAGCCAGCAGACTGTAGAACCAGTTGCGGAATTGACCCGGGAATGATTCGCTGATCCAGTCACCTGGGAACCACTTGTTCCAGTGCTCTGGATCGACTCGATAACCCAAGGTGCTCAGTGAAACGATTCCGGCATCCAGCCAGGGATTGCCCACATCCTTGATTCGGCTTGTCTTGGCGCCGCACTTTGAGCACATGATCTTGACCGCGTCGATGTAGGGACGATGCGGTGTGTGCCCCTCAAATTCCTCCCAACCTTCTACCGCTCGTTCTTGCAGTTCATGTTCATCTCTGATCACATCAAAGTTACCGCAGGTATCACATTCCCAAATCGGGAGCGCCAATCCCCAATAGCGTTTTTTACTTATCATCCAGTCGTGCATGTTGCGCAGCCAGTCCATCTCTCGGTCGTACCCAAAAGATGGAATCCATTTGATCTGATCCACTACGTCCATGATCTGATAGCGCAAGCTAGCTTCTTTCTCTTCAGGCGTCACTTGTTCACGCGGTTTATCGTAGAGCTCTCCCATATTGATGAACCATTCATCCACCAATCGGAACACCAATTCCTCACTGCAGCGCCAGCAGGTCGGGTATCGGTGGGTATAGTCTTCTATTCGGTACAAGATGCCTTTGCCCCCAAGATCATCAAAGACCTCGTTTGCTACATCATGGGCTCTTTTACCCGTAAGCCAATTGAATCCTTCAACATAGATACCCGAATCATTCAGAGGTGCCACCACTGGCAGTTTAGGTGTACTCTCCATCGCCAGTGCATAGTCTTCCGCGCCGCAGCCTGGAGCTATATGCACGATTCCCGTACCTTCCGCTTCGCCTACCTGATCCCATGAGATCACCCGATGGGCGTCTGGCACTCCAAGCGACTTGACCTTATC
>JBDLKB010000123.1:0-4489 GCA_039714055.1 Chloroflexota bacterium | reverse complement strand
GCGCCTATTCATTTTGGTGAACCAGGTCAAGCGAACGAGTGGTTGACGCTGGATGTATTGCGTGTAGTCAAAAAGCTCCACCTCTCATAACACTGCGTTGCTCGAGCATTTTGATGGTTGCAATATGGTTTTATTTATCTACAATACTGTCGGTCGAGTGCAGTTCAGCAACTGGATGAATCGCGATGATTCCGCGATGTGCGAGGATTTGAGGAGTAGAAATGGTTAACGTGCTGCAAGTATTGGGTGGTCTAGCGCTGTTTCTGTATGGTGTGCAATTGCTCAGCAACGGTATGGAAAAGCTGGCGGGCAGAAACATACAGAAATGGTTAGATCGCATGACCAACAAGCCGGTTAAGGGTGCTGCCTTTGGTGCTTTCGCTACGGGACTGCTGCAGAGCAGCAGTTTGTTGATGATCACCATCCTGGGCCTGGTAAATGCCAACCTCTTGACCCTCGAGCAGGCAGTTGGGGTAATGTTGGGCACCGAAATCGGAACTACCCTCACCGCGCAGATCGTTGCTTTTGACATCGGTGATCTCTATTTGCTTTTTGTGGCGCTGGGATTCGTTATGATGGAATTCATCCCTCGCCCAGGATGGCGCCGGTATGGTGAGATCATCATGGGCTTTGGTGTCCTGTTTCTGGGGATGGAGTTGATGTCTGGCGCTTTGAAGGTTCTGGCTGCAGTTCCGGAAGTTGAAAGCTTTTTGGCCACTGTGGGGAACAAGCCTCTGGCAGGGCTTGCGGCAGGTGCGATTGTCACCGCTGTCGTCCAGAGCAGTTCAGCAGTGACGGGCCTGGTGGTGGCAATGGGGATGAGTGGGGCGATCACACTTCCGGGCGCGATTGCATTGATCATAGGAGCGAACATCGGAACCTGCATAGATTCGCAGTTTGTCGCTGCCTTACGCCTGTCCAGACCAGCGGTGAGGGCCTCTGTGGTCCAGACATTGATCAATGTCTTTGGCGCTCTTCTACTTCTACCATTCATCACGCCGTTTGCGGAATTGATCAGCGGGACCGCATTGGAGCTGCCACGACAGATTGCGAACGCTCACACCATTTTTAATGTAGCTGTGAGCGCGATCCTGCTTCCTTTTACCCGACCTCTAGCTGCTCTGGCTTGGAAGCTGGTACCGGAAAGCGAGGAAGAGAAGAAGCCCAAACTTACTGCTTTTATCGATGATATGCAGCATGGGGTTCCAGTTGTTGCCTTGACTGAAGCTCATAATGAATTGATCCGCCTGGGCGAGGTGACTGCTGAAATGATCAAACGCAGCCACCCAGCGTTGGTTGAAGGTGATACAGATGCCGCTCAATGGATATTTGCTCAAGAGTCCGATTTCGTAGACCCGGTAACTAACATCCTGGAGAACTTTGTTGACTCACTGATGCGGCAAAACCTGAGTGAGGACCAGCGAGCGAGCTGTTTTCAGTTCAAGCGTCTGCTCATCGACATTGAGCGGGTAGGTGACCTGGCAGAGGATCTTGCAGAAGCCGCCTTTGCGTGCGTCAATGACAACGTGTCCTTTAGCGAATACGCGGTAAAAGACCTCAACCAACTCTGCGAGCATGTGGATGAAACATGGTCTCTGGCGTTGAAGGCACTCCAGACAGGCGACCGCAATATGGCACAGCTGGTTTGTCGTATGGAAGACGAGTTTGATCGTCTCTATATGAAAGCGCGACAAGGACATATTGACCGTCTGACGACAGGTGTTTGCTCACCTACGGCGGATGTAGTCTATACCGAGATATTGCGCAACCTGGAACGCATCAGCGACCATGCTGATAATCTTGGTGTCAGTGTGATGCGGGTAGAATGAGATAGTCTGTTCTATTCAGCGAGAAATCATACGCCGTAGCTAAAGATGGCGTAGACGCTGTCGATCTCATTGGGGGAAGCGAGTACGGTAACTGTATCGCCCAGGTTCAACCGGGTGTCACCTCGAGGAACCAGGAACCGACCGTGGCGTTGGATCACCATGATCACCGATTCTCCGGGCATATGCAACTGATGCAGTAGTTTCTGGTCCAAATCGGGATTCTGCACTGGTATTTCTATCACTTCCTGATCGGTGGCTTGGTGTGCCAACAAACGGAAAACATTGGGCGTAGTTACCATGTGCTCCAGCACCGTCTCACGAGCTTCATTGAAGGTGACTGGCTGAGCGCCGGCGGCTGAAAAAGCCTCGGTGTTTTGCCTCTCGCGTACATGAGCCACGATGTTGGGCACCCGGAACGAGGTGGATGCGATCTGACAAAGGCGTAAACTGGCGGCATCATCAGGATGCATAATTACCAGAGCTTTTGCCCGCGAAAGCTCTAATGCACGCAATCCTGGCACAGAGATTTCATCGATGACCTCGGAACGAACGGGAGAGTGGGGGAGCGGTGGCACTGGAACAGGCACCTGAGCAGGATCATCAGATGCGGCTAGTGCGAGAGCGGCATAAACAACCGGTTCACCCCGTTCGGCAAACCTCTCCGCCAGCAGAGAAGCCGGCAGAGTTGAACCCGCCACTACCACATGAGCCTCAGCCTCTTCAGCCAGTGCGGGAGCTAGCCGGTTGTAGAGTAGGGGGGCTACAGTGCAGGTTACGATTGCCAGGAGGATGATGGCTGACTGCACCGCTTCATCGATGGCGCCTAATTCCAATCCAATGGCGGCAGCGGCAATGATGAGGCTTAATCGCGAGGATAGTAACAGCCCGGCAGTAATGGTCTGACGCCACGAGTAGCGTAAACGCAACACCAACGCCGGAAGCAGTTTGATTAGGAAGGCGGCAATCAGAAGGATGGGCGCCAATAGTAAGGTCGATGGCGAACCCAGTAGTACCTTGAGATCGAATCGAACACCCACCATGACAAAGAACAGAGGGATGAAAAAGGCGTAGCCGAAGGTGTCCAGCTTTTCTCGGAATGGGGTGTCGTCGTGTGGGCTGAGCAGGGCGATCATAGCTCCACCGAGGAATGCGCCCAATATTGCTTCAACTCCTAAACCCTCTGCTAGGGCAATGAAGGCAAGTCCAATAGCGAATGCCATGCGTACCGGCATATGTCCTGCGGATTCCGCTACCCGATCAAACAGAGCGCCAAATGGAGGATGAGCCATCAGAGCTCGAAGAATACGGTAGAGGCTGATAAAGGCTCCCAACAGAACCAGCACCAGCATGATCTCCAGGGTCAGTCCCTTGGTGTGGAGAATGACATAGACGCTGATGAGCAACATGGTGATAAAGTCTGCCAAGAGTGAGGCAAGGAGCAGCGACTGGCCAAATTCCTGTCTCAATTCCCCTCGTTCCTTCAACACCGGAACCACCAACCCCAAAGATGTTGTAGAGAGGATTAAAGCCATCAAAGAGGGGTCCTCGATCCAGCCTGCACCTTTCAATCCCAACGCCACCAGATATGCCACCACCAAGGTGAGGATAAAGGTGAGGGAGGCAAGCACTATAGGTGAGGTAATGCGCCTTTGACTCTTGTCCTTGAAGGAGATGACCTGCCCAATCAAGGAGTCGAAATCAACTTCGAGCCCAGAGAGGAACATGAGGTAGGCGAATCCCAGAGTAGAAAGCATGGAAAGCCACATGTCTTCATGGACCCAATTGAAACCACTGCGACCAATTATCATGCCCGCTATGATCTCACCTACCACGATGGGGATGCGTACGGAACGGAGCTGCGTGGTGATCATGGGCACCAGCGCGGCGACAGTGACTACGATCAATAGAGAGACGAATGAAGTGTCCTCGTGCATAATGTATTACCCGATATGTTGCTGCATTATTACCTTGCGAATTCCCCTAATCTGACGAAATGTGGTGCCTTGACCGACATAGGTCATGCATAGCTCGGGATCTACCACCAAACTTCCGGCGATGGCATCGACTCCACGATCAAAGAGGATAGGATGAAGTGGGGTAGAGGGGCCAAGCACAAGCACAAATGTGTCTGGTTTGCACCAGGAAAGCAATTGATCCAAAGTGCCGTTGACAATGGCGGAACCGGTGATGGCGGCAATATCAGCTTGCGGGAGCAATTCCGGTGCCTTTTCCGCCTCGAATTCGCCTGGTCCGGGATTGAGTTCGATGACCCACAGGCGGTCAGCAGCCTGGCGAACGCGTTCGATGAAGGGGAAATGGCCCACAATGGCAACCGCGGCTCCGGTACACCGCTCGAGGATCAGATCGGCAGCGTTGAGATCAAAAAGACTGCTCTCGTCTGGTGCCGGCAACAAGGCGTTCAGTGCGACGACGCCTAGACCTCGTTCCACGGGACCTCCGGTGAGCGCCAGACCAGCCAGTTCACGGGTAGATTTGCCTACCAGCTTCCCCGCGTCACGCACATCGGTGGTTCCGTGCACCTCGTGAGCTTCGAAATTGGAGTTGGCGATACCGCTTCTACCATCCTCTGTAACCAAAACGGTCCAATGCAAGCCAATACGTACATCAGCTACGGGTGAATCACCCTCCATCTGGCGAGA
>JBDLKB010000122.1:0-4512 GCA_039714055.1 Chloroflexota bacterium | reverse complement strand
AACCAATCAAAGATGCGGGTCTCACCGTGGTGGTGGATTGTATGTGGGGCAATGGTATAGGATGGTTCTCACGCATTCTTGGAGGCGGCAGCACCAAGGTTATCGAAGGTCATAATGAACGTCACCCATTATTCCCCGAGATGACACGTCCAGAACCGATCCCGCCCAATGTTGATGTGGGACTCGCTTTCGCTCGAGATGTTGGGGCAGATGTAGTATTGATCAACGATGGCGATGCTGACCGAGTTGGTCTGGGTGACGAAAATGGTCAGTTCGTGGATCAATTGCGGGTTTACGGACTGCTGGGATTGTACTTTTTGCACGTACGACAGATGCGCGGCGCTATCGTAAAGACCATATCCACCACAAAGATGTTGAACAAGTTGGGTAAGCTATATGATGTCCCTATACATGAGACTGGAGTAGGATTCAAGTACGTCGCGCCCAAGTTCACCGAGACCAACGCTCTTATCGGTGGTGAGGAAAGCGGAGGATATTCTTTCCAGGGACACGCACCAGAAAGAGACGGAATTCTCGCCGGGCTTTTCCTGCTGGACATGATGGTGCGGCTTAATAAGAAGCCTTCCGAACTGATTGATTTGTTATTTGAGAAGGTCGGACCTCACTATTACCAACGGATCGACAATCGATTCCCAGCAGAAGACCGTGAGGATATTCTGCAGCGGGTCTCGTCAGCCCGCCCGGAAAAGATCGGCGGCCTAACAGTGACTGATATAGTCACCGTCGATGGTCACCAGTTCATCATGGAAGATGGAGGATGGTTGCTGATTCGCTTCTCCGGAACTGAACCCATCATCCGCGTGTATTGTGAGACCACGTTTGAAGACAAGGTCGACGCAATCCTTGCAGACGGCATGCGTATTGCCGGACTAGACTGATATCCAGCGAAAGACTTTAGATGTCTTTTGTTATCGACTCACATTGCCATCTTGACTTTGCCAAGTTCGATCATGACCGCGATGCGGTCATCGAGAATGCGACAAAGAACAATGTGGCAGCAATCGTCAATCCTGGTGTCGATCTCAAAAGCAGCCAAGAAGCAATACGAATAGCAGAGAAATACCCGTCGGTTTACGCTGCGGTAGGTTTTCATCCACATGATGCACGATACCTTAGAAAGAGCAACCTTGAAGATCTGCACCAGCTTGCTCAGCACCCGCAAGTGGTAGCGATTGGTGAGATCGGTCTCGATTTCTACCGTGATAGATCACCTAGAGATGTTCAGATTCAGGCATTTCAGCAGCAGCTTGGGATCGCGGCAGAGATGGATCTGCCGGTAATAGTGCACTGCCGGGATGCGGTTGAGGAAACATTCACCATTTTGGAAGAATGGGCAGATGCCGAGACTGGGCGTCGTGGAGTGCTTCATGCATACTCTGCGGGAACCAAATACCTCTCACGTGTAAGCGATCTAGGTTTTATGATTGGCATTGCTGGACCAGTGACCTTTCGTAAAGCTTTCGAGTTGCACAAGGTGGCACGGGATATATCATTAGATAAGCTGCTAATTGAAACTGATGCGCCGTTCCTGGCACCGGAACCATATCGCGGCAAACGAAACCAGCCAGCTTACGTTGGCTATGTTGCAGAGGCTATTGGTACAATACGCGGAACAAGCACTGACAAAGTGGCAGAAGCAACGACTCGAAATACAGTTAAACTCTTTGGACTGAAATTGTGAAACAGCTTCCCATTATTGATCTCATAGCCGACCAACTCGAACGCGTTGAGGAGAAACTGCGCGAGCCGGATCCCACTCGACACAGCGCGATCAACTTGGCGGTGGATCATCTTTTAGGGGGTGGGAAACGGGTGCGTCCCGCGGTTGTGCTCCTAACCTGCGGCATGTTGAAAGCAGACTTTGATTCCGCGGTCAATCTTGCTGCCGCAGTGGAAATGCTGCATACGGCAACCCTAGTGCACGATGATGTCATCGACGGTTCCATGGTAAGGCGCGGCATTCCCACATTGAATGCTAACTGGTCTGATGGTGCGACGATACTGACCGGAGATTATTTCTTTGCCCGAGCTGCTGATCTGGCGGCGCAGACCAATAATGTAGTGGTTATGCGATTGTTCGCTCGCGCACTCATGACTATATGCAATGGTGAACTACGGCAAATGTTCACCAGCAATGGCATAACTATCGACCGGGATGAATACATTGAGCGCATCTTTGCCAAGACTGGTGCATTATTTGTGCTCTCAACTGAAGCCACATCGGTCCTAGCTGGTGCTTCCAGCCCAGCGCAGCAGTCGCTTTATTCCTTTGGGAGGGAACTTGGGATAGCATTTCAGATTGTGGACGATTTGCTTGACTTTGTTGGCAGCCAGGACCGCGTAGGCAAACCATTGGGCAGCGACCTGGCGCAAGGGTTGATCACGCTTCCTACCCTGCTGTATCTGGAAGACAACCCTGGAGATGAGCTGACACTAAAGATTCTGCGCGGAGAGCATACCCCCTCAGATCTCTCACAGGCACTGCATCAGATTCGCGAATCCAGTGCTATAGATCGAACTAGAGAAGAAGCAGCGCGCCATGTCAAGCTTGCCAAGCAGGAGCTGGAATCGTTTGATGATAACCCTTACCACCAGGCTCTGCATCAAGTAGCGGACCTTGCGGTGTTGCGAGATTTCTGACAAGCGAGCTGAGTATGGGCGCTAGCTGCGACCTTACTATCATCATCGTCAACTGGAACGTTAGAGACCTGCTAAGACGCTGTCTCCAATCGCTGCACGAGGCGAATACAAGTCTAGAGACGCAAATCATCGTGGTCGACAGCGCTTCTAGCGATGGCAGCGTTGAAATGGTATCTGATGAGTTTCCCCAGGTGTCATTGCTAGTCCAAAAAGAGAACATCGGATTCACTCGCGGCAACAATCTGGGGATCGCCGACGCAAACTCAGAATACATCCTTCTTCTCAATCCTGATACTGTAGTTGACAGCAACGCTCTTGAAGAGATGGTTGCATACATGCAAGAACACCCAGAGGTGGGAGTGTTGGGACCACTGTTGGTCTATCCTGATGGCAGTATTCAATCCTCCAGACGTAGATTCCCAACATTGGCGACCTTGTTCTTTGAGAGCACCTGGCTCCAACCAATAGCTCCTAGAAAGGTATTGGATAATTATTATGTCAAGGATATCCCTGACGATGAGGTGGCGAAAGTCGGCTGGATCATGGGCGCCTGTATGTTGGTGCGTCAAAAAGCAATCGATGAAGCTGGTCCGTTGGATGAAGGATATTTCATGTACTCGGAGGAAATGGAGTGGCAGCGCCGCATCCAGGATAAGGGGTGGCAGGTGGTCTATTACCCTCAAGTTCGAGTGGTCCACTTTGAAGGCAAGAGCAGCGAGCAGGTTATGGCGCAACGACACATCTATTTCCAGCAAAGCAAGCTTCGCTACGCACGCCAATATTTCGGACCATTTAGAGGCACTCTACTGCGAGTCTTCCTTCTGGCGAATTACGTGTGGCAGATGATTCTGGAATCAGGGAAATGGATAGTAGGCCATAAACGAACATTGCGAAAACAAAGGATAATGGCGTACTGGCAGGTGCTGCAGACTGGATTGGCGCCGGCAGCACCAGAGCAGGTCAGGTCCAAATGAAGATAGGCATCGTGTCTGGAGAATTCCCCCCAATGCGCGGCGGGGTTGGAGACTTTACTCGTGAGTTGAGTAATGCCTTGGCGCATAACCATCATGAGGTGTATCTGTTGCTTCCAGATGGAAGTGAGTGGGATCATGACCTGCCGAACGTGAGTGTTTCGTCACAGATCAAAAAGTGGGGATGGAAGACCGCTACCACAATGACCAGGTGGGCAGAGTCAGAGCATCTGGATGTCATCAACTTGCAGTATCAAACCGCAGCATACAACATGCACCTAGCAATCAATTTGCTTCCTGGTCGCCTGGGTTCAGCGCCGCTAGTGGTAACATTTCACGATCTCAATCCACCATATTTGTTTCCAAAAGCTGGCTGGCTGCGCAATGCAGTTGTTACCAGGCTCGCTCGTCGAGCATCAGGGGTAATCGTGACCAACCAAGAGGATGAGAAGAAGCTTTGTGATTTGAAAGTGAGTCTGGCTCGCATTCCCATCGGCAGCAATATACCCTGCGCCCCACCTGAAGATTTCGATGCAATAAAGTTCCGTGCTGGAATCGGGGTAGAACCTCAGGATTTACTGCTGGCATACTTTGGTTTTTTGAATCAGAGCAAAGGTGGAGATGTCCTGGTCAAGACTTTGAACACTCTAAGAGATCATGGGGTTCCGGCTAAACTCCTATTGATCGGTGGGCGAACGGGGAGCAGCGACCCGACCAACCGCGCATTTGCCGACCACATTGACACCATGATCAGCCGAATGGGGTTGAGTGAGATGGTCTTGATGACGGGATATGTTCCCGCCGAACAGGTTTCTGCCGCGCTGCTTTCTGCCGACATCTGCGTTCTGCCTTTTCGCGACGGCATATCCTTACGGCGAGG
>JBDLKB010000121.1:0-4517 GCA_039714055.1 Chloroflexota bacterium | reverse complement strand
CTTAGAGTGGTTGCGCGCCCCTTGACTGTTTTGCAGCACCAATCACGCATAAAGGATATGCAAGCCATTAGCGAGCTAGTGGAAAAACATGAGGTAAGTCTATTGGTGTGCGGATACCCTCTCAATTCCAGCGGCATGGAGGGACAACGCGCCGCTTGGGTACGGCGATTCCTTGAAGAACTGGCTGGCAGATTGACCATACCTACTGTTCTCTGGGATGAGACGTATTCAACCAAACGGGCGGACTCTATACTGAGACAGAATCGCGGACGTGTCAGCCGTTCCGAGCGCAAGACACAGATCGACGCGCTGGCAGCAGCAGTGATCCTGCAAGATTACCTGGACACTCACCTTCAGGAAGAAGAATAGTCGCATTCCTGACCCATCATAATTCACCACACATGAGGAGAATATGATTCGCAAGAGTGATATACGTTGGTGGATATCCGAAGTTGAAAAACATCCAGAAGCTGCCAGTGATATTGTAGACAAACTGGCACAACGTCTAGTGGAACTCGACCAGGAGAACGAACGCCTGCGCGACCGCCTGGTTCATTTGGAAAAAACTCGGACTGCCGGGTCAGATGCCCAATCAAAAGCCTTGCGTCACGAGATCAAAGAACTAAAGGCAACACTAGGGGTCAAGTCTTCCTCATCTCTCTTGGTAGCTTGGGATTCAGGTAGAATGCTCAGAGTACCAATTTCACGACTGCGACTAGCAGTTCAGCAGCGTAAACCACTTTTTTCTTCTGGCTCAGCCCTTGGCATCAGCAGCATGTGCATGCTGCGCCCAGGACAGGAAGTGTTGGTGATAACCAATGAAGGGCGATTGACCCGCGTACGACCAGAAAAGACGCCTACGCTGGACCCAGGCAATAAGGTGGAACCAGAGTCACTGATTGAGCTGGCGGAATATGAGCAGATTGCACTGCTGAGAGCCTACACCCATGCGCCTCGATTCTGGACCATCGTGACTCGTCGGGGAAATGCGGGACAGTTGATGCACGCTCAGGTCAATCGACTTGCTATGGGTTCCTGGATGCCGTTGACATGGATAGAAGAACGTGATCCACCAGCGTCGATCTGCGAGGGCGACCAGGGGGACTTGATGACGTTGACCACGAACGGCATGGTGATGCGTATCCCTCATCGCCTGATTGGCAAGCCTGGTACCAGCATTATCAAGCTGGAGGATTATGACCGGGTGCATGCGTCGGCATCTGTCAAAATAGATCAAGATGTTGTACTTGTCACCGCTTCCGGTATGGTTTGGCGACTCGATCTAGAAAAGGTCAAGCGTTATTCCAGTCCCGGGAAGCTGGGACAGCGGCTGATACGCACCCATGACCTGTTATCAGCATTCGCGGCAAACGACAACCGTGCAGTAGCAATAGTCAGAACCTCTGGCAAAGTGTCGGTCATTCACCCCTCTAGCATCAAGCAAACTCGCAAGCCATTGGTTGATGACGCACTTGAGGAGCTAGCGCACGACCCCGGACTCTTTGCCGTGGATGTACCTAGAGCATTGATGCATGTCGGATAGAACGAGTACCGAATCAATTGGAATAGGTCTCGACTTTGGCACCAGCAACTCTGGCGCTGCCTTCTTTGACGGCAAGTACATCATCCCCATTCCTCTGGAGGCGGATAATCCACAAGCGCGAGTGGCTCAGTCCACTCTATTCATTACAAATGAACACGAGACCGTCATAGGTCAAGCAGCGATTCAGGCTTTCTACCAGGATCACAGCGGCAGACCCAAAAAGATTGAGAAAATTCTGGTGGGATCGCTAACCCAGGTGTATTCAGACGGCTTGGAAGTAACCGAGGATGTGTTCGCCCAAGTTGATAGCCTGGCAGGTGGTCGTTTGTTTCGCTCTCTTAAGAGTGAACTGACCTCTGAACATGCATCCACCCGGGTGTTCGGGAAGCACTTACAGATACACGAGTTGATTGGGTCAGTTCTAAGTCAAGTGCGGCACAAAGCTGAGGAGCATTTACAGCGAGAGGTGACGGCAGTGACCCTGGGTCGTCCGGTGGTATTTAGCGGTGATCTGAGCCAGCCAGCTCAAGAAAGAGCGCAACGACGGCTGATGAACGCGGCAGATTACGCTGGGTTTAAAGAGATACGATTTGAATTGGAGCCAGTGGCTGCAGCGCTGAACTATGGATTTCAAAGCCGCCAGCGCCAGAAGGTATTGATATTCGACTTTGGAGGGGGTACTCTGGACCTGACGGTAGCGCTTGTTGGCGGGTCACGTCCTGAAGAGATAATCACCTCTGGAGGTATTGCTCTTGGAGGCGATGTGCTGGACAAAATCCTGGTTCAAGACCTCTTATTGGATCACTTTGGCGCCAGATCAACCTTTGGAGAACAAGAGTCACCGTTCCCACGCGCCTTGAGCCAGGCACTGCTCCACTGGGAAACAATTCTCAAATTGCACCAACCGAGTGTGCTAGGCTACCTAGGACTTGTCAGGGCAAGCAGCAACCAGCCATCCAGGATCAAAGCATTCGAATCTTTGATCATTAACCATATGGGAGTGCAGTTGTTCAAGGCCGTGGAAGATGCAAAGATCGAACTTTCGGACCAGCAGCTAGGTATAATCAGACTAGTTGCAGATAATCTTGACATTTGGCAGCCGGTCGTCAGAGGACAGTTTGAAGCCACTATAGGTCATGTACTGGAACAAATCGAGACCAGAATCGGTGAGGTGCTGAGTTCAGCAAAACTTGGACCTTCCCAGATCGATCGGGTGGTGAGAACAGGGGGGTCTTCGGCAATCCCCAGTGTCATTTCTCTGCTGCAGCGGCTATTTGGGGAAGAGAAGGTGATCGCAACCGATCTGTTTGGCAGTGTTGCTGCTGGTTTAGCGCTGCGGGCCTACCAACAAACAGACGAACGTACCGATTTGCTCTAGGTGATGAGCCTGGACGTTGTATCCACCGCAAGCGCCGAACTTTAAGGACCCAAAATAATCGAGAGCAACCGAGTTTACAACCTCCCGCAGGATAGGAAACCTGCGGGAGGTTTGTTCTGCAGCATTACGCTATATAATTGATCAGCAGGGCAAGCAGGAATACCAAGATTCCTGTGTTGTGAAAGAAGTGCAGGTCATGCGATGTAAGCGATGCGGAAAAGAGGCGAATCTCCTCTATGGCGTTATTGACGAAGACACGGATTATGACATCCCAGCTCGGGAAAGAAACAAAGATAAAGACCACTATTGTCTTGAATGCATGCGGATTGTGCACAAAGAGACAATGGAGAGTATCCGAGCTGTGATAGAGTCGATGACAAGTCCCGACGACGAGAAGCTACATTAGCAGGAAGACTGAGCGTGGCGTGACTATCTTGTGGGGGGGGACTATCGTCCCATAAGAGGCGCTACTACTTGAGCTTGGATCTGTCGTGCTCAAGCTTGCATTCGACGCACTTGGCAATTCCTTTGCGCTGCGCTACCAACAGACCACCACATGAGGGGCACTTGTGCCGTAAGGGCCGCTTCCAGGTTGACAGATCACATTTGGGGTAGTTGGAACAACCATAAAAGGTGCGTCCCTTTCGGGTTCTCCGTTTGACCAAATCGCCGTCACAGTCTGGTTGAGGGCACTTCACCCCGGTGGAACTGACCACCGCTTCAGTGTGGCGGCAGGTAGGATAGTTGCTGCAGGCGATGAACTTGCCAAACCTGCCCCACTTGTAAATCAGCTGCTCTCCACATTCGGGACAGATTTTCCCCACCGGTTCATCCGGCGCTTTGACATTAGGCATCTCCCGCTTGGCTACTTCCAGTTTCACGGCAAAAGGCTGGTAGAACTCGCGCACGGTTTTTACCCAGGGTGAGTCGCCCACAGCTACCGCATCCAGGTTGTTCTCCATCTGCTGGGTAAATCCCAATGAGAACACATCGGGAAAGTACTCGACCAGCAAATCGTTGACCTGAATGCCTATAGCGGTGGGTTTTAATGCTCGTCCTTTAGTTTCCACGTACCCACGCTGTTGAATAGTGGACAAGATAGAGGCGTAGGTACTGGGACGTCCGATGCCTTCCTCTTCCATGGCTTTGATGAGCGATGCCTCAGTAAAGCGAGGAGGCGGCTCGGTGAAATGCTGCTCGGGAAATAACTGAAGGAGCCGGAGAATCTCTTTTACGACCAGTTCGGGCAGTTCCTTGTCCTCTTCCTTATCTCCGCTGCGCATCACTGCCAGGAAACCAGGGAATATTAGCCTAGACCCGGTAGCGCGAAAGAGGTACGGCTTCTCACTTGATCCTGGCGCAGTGGCGCTTATGTCAATCGATTGGGTCGAATAAACTGCGGCAGCCATCTGGCTGGATACAAAACGTCTCCAAATCAGATCGTACAGCTTGTATTGATCGCTAGAGAGCGCATGTTTGATGGAATCGGGTGTCCGGCTCACCATCGTGGGGCGGATGGCTTCGTGCGCTTCCTGAGCCAGACGAGCTTTTGCACGAAAGAACCGAGGTTTCTTGGGCAGATAGTCGTCACTAAAA
>JBDLKB010000120.1:0-4546 GCA_039714055.1 Chloroflexota bacterium | reverse complement strand
GAGTCCGACAGCCGTGTTTACAACGCCAACGCCTTGGAAGAGGAGCGTATGGGGCAGCTCGCTGTCATGCGCGGAAGGGAATCCATCCCCGTACCTCGAATTCACTCAGGCGATATCGGCAGCGCGGTGAAATTAGGTCATACTCAAACTGGACACACCCTGTGTGATAAGGGACACCGGCTGCAGGCGACGTTGACAGACTATCCCTCCGCGGTTTACGAAGCTTCTATCCACCCCCGGACGCAAGCTGACCAGGCCAAAATGGGCACCGCGTTGAACCGGCTATCTGAGGAAGATCCTACACTCAACTGGCGCACCGACAATATCACCAAGGAGACCATCCTCTCCGGTATGGGTGAGGTGCATCTTGATGTAGCCATCAAACGAGCTGAGGGCAGATTTGGCACTAATCTCAATACTGCCATTCCCAAGGTTCCTTACCAGGAGACCATCACCAAGAGCTATGCTACCCAATACCGCCACAGGAAACAGACTGGCGGCGCGGGACAGTTTGCTGAGGTGCATCTTAGAGTAGAACCGATGGAGAGTGGCGAGGGTTTTGAGTATGTCAATGAGGTCTTTGGCGGCCGCATTTCACAATCATTTATTCCCTCAATTGAAAAGGGAATCAAACAGGTGATGCTGCAAGGTGTTATCGCCGGTTATCCCGTGGTTGATGTCCGAGCCGCAGTGTTTGATGGCAAAGAGCATCCAGTTGACTCGAAGGATATTGCCTTCCAGATCGCTGGTCGCGAGGTCTTCAAGCTCTGTGTTCAGGGAGCCGGACCTTGTATGCTAGAGCCTATTTACAACGTGACCGTGGTTGTGCCTAACGACTCAATGGGCGACACCATTGGTGATCTGAATACCCGCCGCGCTCGGGTCCAGGGCATGGACCAGGAAGGTGACAAAGGTATCATTCACGTGCAGGTTCCATTAGCCGAAGTGCAGCGTTATGCCAATGACCTTCGTTCCTTTACCGGTGGTCGCGGGTACTATACCCTCGAGTTCTCGCATTACGAGCGAATGCCAGCGCATATCCAGCAAGAGATTGTAGACGCGGCAGAGCGTGAGAAAGAAGAGAACTAGAATCAACTCTAACCAAGAGCCCGCGCTTGCGTGGGCTTTTTTTATATCCCCCGCAACGCCAAATTGATCAGCTTTTCCAACACCCGGTCAGGGAAGGACTTGTTTGTTCTGGATGCAAGCGCTTTGTGATAGGTGAATATCGCCTTCATAAAACGCCCCTTTTGTAGTTCAAGTCGACCCAGCATCATCAACGTATCGGCGCGTTCTTCCCCCTCAAGATTTTCTGCCGCTTTCTCCAATAGCTCAGCCGCCTGAGACTTGAGCTTCAATTGCGCCATAGCTGCCCCCTGGTTCGCCATCACCTTTGCCGCGCTATCCAAGTCGCCCGCGTTTAAATAGGCTGAGTGGGCAAGCTCCAGAGTCTCCAAGCCAGCTTTATGCTCGCCCAAGGCTAGTTGAGTGACACCGATATTGTTGAGTGTCTTGGCTCGTTCGAGTTCATCCCCGTCCTGGATGTGTAACAATGCCTCGTTAAATGCTTCCAACGCACGGGAATGATTTCCCCGTCGATAATTGTTCTGCCCGTCCTCTATCAACGCGGAGAAGGTATCAGGTGGTGAGATGTTTGTATTCAAGCCTAGTAGGTAATTTCAAGTAAACTTTCAGCCACAGCCCGCAGATCTTCTGCTGACAACTTGCTTAGGCGGAGGGCAGTTTCAAGATAACCGGTGTTGACCGGATTCGCAACCAACTGCTGCAGATCTTCTGAGAGGTGATCCATCCCGCTGACTGCTGCCGCTTGCTCTTGATCATCAAATTCAGCAATTTCCTCTGTTTCTGAGGAAGCGTCATTTTGGTCGCTGAAATGCGTCACATCGACATCCAACGCCTGGGCCGATATCTCCAGTAAAGGATATGGAATGGGTTCCGAGCCCATCTCATAGGAGTTGACCTTCTCCGGTTCTACCTGGAGGATATCTGCCATCTCTTCTAGCGATATCGATGCCTCTTCGCGAGCTTGCCGGTGCAGCGCGCCCACGATCCGGTTGCGCAATGGAAGATAATCACTTGAAGCAGGGCGAGTTTCAAGTAATTGTTCGCCGAAAAAGTGATCCAACGGCTGGTTGGTCAGTTGGGCAAAGAGTTCAAGCTGCGGTAAGGAGATTGCCGTTTTACCCAATTCCATCTCCTGGTAGGAATCGGTCGGTACACTTAGCTTTCCCGCGCAGTGATCCTCACTCAGTCCTGCTTTCTGACGTGCATCTAGCAGAAGGATTCCTAGAATCCGATTTCTGAGGGTGATCTTCTCAGTGTTCGACATGGCAGCCTCCAGAAGAATGTAGCATGCACCTCATATTATCAGAGAGAAAATAGACAGGCAACTTGTGCAATTAATCCTGTAACCTCAATTTCAGATCGTCCAACTGTTGTTGCGAAACCTTTGAAGGTGCGCCTGCCATTAGGTCCGCTGCACTCTGGCTTTTGGGGAAGGCGATGACCTCTCGGATATTCGGCTCACCTGCCATGAGCATCACCAAACGGTCGATACCAGGGGCAATGCCGCCGTGTGGCGGTGTGCCGTATTCAAATGCTTCCAACATATGACCGAATTGTTCCTTGGCTGAATCGATGTCCAGGCCGATCAAGTGCATCACCTTCTCTTGCAGTTCGCGCTGGTGGATTCGGATGCTGCCGCCGCCAGCCTCATAGCCATTGCATACCAGATCGTATTGGTTGCTCTTGACTGCGCCGGGATCGGTCTCCAACAGCGGTACATCTTCCGGCTTGGGAGCAGTGAACATGTGATGGCTTGGGTCCCATCTTTCCTCATCTTGATTCCATTCAAACAAGGGAAAATCCAATATCCAACAGAATGCCAGGACGTCATTATTGACCAGATCGAGCTGCTTGGCCAAAGCCTGGCGTAGTTCTCCCAGGCTGTTGTTCGCCGTGGATGCGCTATCCGCCACCATCAACAACAGGTCGCCTGGCTGTGATTCCGCTTCAGCCAGAAGCTTCCGAGTCAGTTCATCTCCCAGGATTTTTGCGATGGGGGAACGTATGCTGTCGTCTTCCTGCCACGCGATCCATGCCATCCCCTTGGCGCCATGTGCGGTGACGATCGATTCGAGTTCAGAAATCTGGCGGCGCGAATAGTTTGCACACCCCGGTGTGCGTATTCCTTTGACCACCCCACCGGACTCGACCGCATTGGTGAACACGCGGAATTCACTCTTTTTTGCTTGCTCGCTGAGGTCAATCAGTTCAAGTCCATATCGCATGTCCGGTCGGTCGGTGCCGTAGCGGTCCAACGCTTCCTGGTGTGAAAGACGGGGAAAAGGAATGTTGCTAATGGGTAAGTCGCAAGCGTGATCTACCATCCCGATCATCAATTCCTCTGCCAGCTGCAGAATGTCCTCCCGTTCGACAAAGCTCATTTCCAGATCCAATTGAGTGAACTCCGGCTGGCGGTCTGAGCGCTGGTCTTCGTCACGGAAACATCGCGCTATCTGAAAATAACGTTCAAAACCAGCCACCATAAGCAGTTGCTTAAGCTGCTGCGGGCTTTGGGGAAGGGCGTAAAAACGACCTGGATGGACCCGGCTGGGCACCAGATAATCACGCGCTCCTTCCGGGGTAGATTTGAATAGGATCGGGGTCTCGACTTCGATGAACGACCGCTCATCCAGAAAATCACGGATGAACTTGATAGCCCGATGTCTGATGGTCATGTTGCGCTGCATCCGCTCTCTGCGCAGATCGAGATAGCGGTACTTGAGGCGCAGGCGTTCGTCTTCATCCTCTTCTCGATGAATGAGGAAGGGCGTCTGTTTGGACTTGTTCAGCACGGACACCTTGCTTGCAACCAATTCTACTTCGCCGGTTGCCAGTTCCGGATTGATCATTCCCTCTGGACGCTGGGAGACTGTGCCTGTGATCTGAATCACATACTCGGGACGTACAGCATCGGCAGCGGCAAAGGCATCAGCATCGACCTCCGGATTTGCCACCACCTGGATCAAGCCAGAGCGGTCGCGCAGATCAATGAACACCAGCCCGCCAAGGTCGCGGCGGCGATTGACCCAGCCAGCAACGGTGACCTGATTGCCAACATGATCTTGAGATAGTTCACCACAGTTCATTGTCTTTAGCATGGCATCTCCTCATCTGCGGACAGTGACCATAAAAGAAAACCGCCCACGGTTGATGTGGGCGGATGATTGTCACTTGCCGGCTTTCCGCCTTGACTTTTGCCGGACAGACAGGCGAATTATACCAAAGGCAAAAAGGCGGTCAATTAGAGTGTGGGTTGACATAAAACCTCCCGCAGGTCTAATCCTGCGGAATAGTCAATCAGAGCGCCATTGTGCACCCTTGACCCGCCACAGCACCCTGCCTTTGATCATTTGCCCTGGAATAGGACCAAACGACGCGCTATCTACGCTGTTAGGGTGGTTTCCCCGCACATCCAATGTGCCGTCATCGCCTATCTGGTGCACCTGCTTTATGAGCAAAC
>JBDLKB010000119.1:0-4601 GCA_039714055.1 Chloroflexota bacterium | reverse complement strand
CGAGGAACTGCACAGAACCCGGATGTCTTCTTCCAAGCCCGAGAAACTGTGAATCCCTATTACCTCAAGACGCCCGCGGTGGTGCAGGCAGCAATGGACCGATTCGCTGGCTTAACCGGTCGGCAATATCATCTGTTTGACTATGTTGGTGCGCCAGACGCTGAACGAGTTATCGTGATGATGGGCTCAGGCGCTGAAGTGGCACACGATACGGTAGAGTATTTGAACAAACAAGGCGAAAAGGTGGGGTTGCTCAAGGTTCGTCTGTTCCGACCCTTTAGCGTCAAGGACTTTATCGGGATGCTGCCTGAATCGGTTCAGATCATCGCTGCACTGGATCGCACCAAAGAGCCTGGCGCCATTGGCGAACCTCTCTACCAGGACTGTGTTTCTGCGGTAACTGAAACTGGACGACAACTGGAAGTTATAGGTGGCCGCTATGGCTTGTCTTCCAAGGAATTCACCCCGGCAATGGTCAAGGGAATATTCGACGAGATGACCAAGACTGAGCCGCGCACCCACTTTACCGTGGGTATCCATGACGATGTCACTAACCTAAGTATCGACTACGATCCTTCATTCGACATCGAACCAGATGACGTGGTTCGTGCCATGTTCTACGGGTTAGGCTCCGATGGCACAGTGGGCGCAAACAAGAACAGCATCAAGATCATCGGTGATGACACTGATAACTTTGCCCAAGGATACTTTGTATACGACTCGAAGAAGGCAGGTGCGGTCACGGTATCGCATCTACGTTTCGGACCCCGGAAA
Source organism: Chloroflexota bacterium (assembly GCA_039714055.1). Taxonomy (GTDB): domain Bacteria; phylum Chloroflexota; class Anaerolineae; order Promineifilales; family UBA4811; genus JBDLKB01. Next base: position 3,827 of record JBDLKB010000119.1, on the reverse strand, counting down.
ATTCGTCAGACATGCCAGATCGGCAGCGCCAATTTCATTGCTTGTCACCAGTTCTCCTTCCTGGAGAAATACGATATGCTGGCAAACGCAGGTAAAGGTTCGACCTTCTTGCTGAACAGCATCTACGGACCAGACGAAGTGTGGGATCACCTGCCGCTCTCAGTACAGCAGCAGATCATCGACAAGAACATCGAGTTCTATGTCATTGATGGTTACGATGTGGCACGCAATACTGGCATGGGGGTGCGAATCAACACCATCATGCAGACATGCTTCTTTGCCATTTCAGGTGTGCTGCCAAGAGATGAAGCGATCGAGGCAATCAAGGAAGCCATTCGCAAGACCTACGGTAAACGAGGTGAAGCGGTGGTGCAAAAGAACTTTAATGCAGTAGATCAATCGATTGCTAACCTGCATAAAGTGAAAGTGCCCGCAAAGGCGACCAGCAGCTTTGACCGACCAGCTACAGTGGCAGAGGAAGCACCAGAGTTTGTGCAGTATGTAACTGCCACCATTATGGAGCGTCGAGGAGATGACCTACCGGTTTCTGCCATGCCTAATGATGGCACCTATCCCACTAGCACTACACGATGGGAGAAGCGAAACATAGCTTTGGAGATACCGGTGTGGGATCCTGAAACATGTATTCAATGCGGCAAGTGCGTTATCGCTTGCCCACATGCAGTGATCCGGATGAAGGTGTTCGATCCTGAGCTGTTGACCCAAGCTCCAGAAACCTACAAGTCGATTGACGCCAAAGGGCGTGAATTCGCTGGTATGAAGTTCACCATTCAGGTTGCACCTGAGGACTGCACGGGCTGCACCGCCTGTGTCTATGCTTGTCCAGCGAAGAATAAGCAGAATCCCGATCTGAAGGCAATAAACATGGCGGATCAGCCACCATTGCGCCAGGCGGAGAAGGATAACTGGGAGTTCTTCCTTGGCATTCCTGACTATGATCGTACCAAACTCAAGGTGAATCAGGTCAAAGGTTCACAGTTCCTTCGACCGCTGTTCGAGTTCTCCGGAGCGTGCGCTGGTTGTGGTGAAACTCCTTACGTGAAATTGGTAAGCCAGTTGTTTGGGGACCGAACCATCATTGCCAACGCTACAGGTTGTTCCTCCATTTACGGCGGCAATCTTCCCACTACACCGTATGCCAAGGATCCTGCTGGAAGGGGACCTGCCTGGTCCAACAGTCTCTTTGAAGACAACGCCGAATTCGGACTAGGGTTCAGGCTCACCATCGATAAGCAAAAAGAGTTTGCTGCTGAATTGCTAGCAAAGATGCGAACAGAACTCGGTGCAAGCTTGGTCGATGGAGTACTCCAAGCTCAACAGAAGGATGAAGCTGACATCGCAGAACAGCGCGAGCGTGTGGCTAAGGTCAAAGAACGGCTGGCTTCAATCGATTCATCTGATGCACGGCATCTTCTGAGTGTGGTGGAATCCATGGTAAAGCGCTCAGTTTGGATCGTCGGTGGTGATGGATGGGCATACGATATTGGCTACGGTGGTTTGGACCATGTCATTGCCTCAGGACGTAACGTGAACATCCTGGTTATGGACACTGAGGTGTATTCCAATACTGGTGGACAGATGTCCAAGGCAACGCCGCGCGGCGCGGTAGCCAAGTTCGCTGCCGGAGGAAAGCCACTTGCCAAGAAGGACCTGGGCATGATGGCGATGACCTACGGCAACGTGTATGTCGCTCAAATTGCTATGGGCGCGAATGACAATCAAACAGTGCGAGCCTTTATCGAGGCAGAATCATACGATGGACCCAGTTTGATAATTGCCTACAGTCACTGCATTGCCCACGGTATCGATATGGGCACTGCTGCGGGACAACAGGTTGCGGCAGTAAAGTCAGGTCACTGGCCGCTCTACCGCTACGATCCTCGTCGAACTGAGGTAGGTCAGAACCCTCTCAAACTGGACAGCAAAGCACCATCCATTCCCTTGGAGCAATACGCATACAACGAGAATCGATACCGCATGCTCCAGCAATCCAAGCCAGAAGCAGCAGCCCAACTGCTGGAACTGGCTCAGGGAGATGTGCTGCGGCGCTGGAAGATGTATGAACAGCTTGCGGCAATGGACTATAGCCTGACCAGCGACTAGAAGTCATATCAGGCATGAGAAACTTGAGGGCGCATCCGGAAAAGGATGCGCCCTTTTCATTGTAGCCCTTTCGGACTACTGCCCTAAAGTCAACCATCATTAGGTGCCATGTACGGTACTGAGAGACAGCCATACAATGATTTCGCTATGGTCGAAGTGCACCTGCTGTTAAATCCTGGGGCTGTCGACAATAATGCCCAAATTCCTTGAGATCATGATTGACACGCAGAGCGCTGCGTGTTTTTCTTTTTTCAGTGAGGACATCGCGTGAATCAAGCATTCATTGAACATGTCGACTCGCTCAGCGAACAGAAAGTTGAGCTGTGTTACCACTGTCACAAATGTACTGCTGGTTGTCCCGTAGCCGATGAGATGGAATATGGCCCTGACTATTTGCTGCAGTTGATCCAGTTTGGGGAGATGGAGAGTGTCCTAACCAGCGGTGACATCTGGCTCTGCGCTTCGTGCGAAACCTGCGGCACTCGCTGCCCGAACGAAATCAACATTGCCGAGGTGATGGATGCACTTCGAATTATGTCGGTAAGGGGCGGATACAAGAATCCCGAGACTGCTTCACCCATTTTTCACTCTCTTTTCCTCTCAATGGTCAATCTCTTTGGCCGGCTGCACGAGATAAGTCTGCTGATGCTGCTCAAGTTCAAGACCATGAATCTCCTTGCTGACATGGATTCGGGGATGCTCATGTTCATTAAAGGCAAGGTTCCAATCATCCCGCACAGGGTAAAAGGTATCAAAGAGGTGCAGCGTATTATCAAGGAGACGGAGGAGAGGCGGCGATGAGGCTCAACTATTATCCTGGTTGCAGTGCCTCTGCCACCGCTCAGGAATACGATCTCTCAACTCGCGCAGTTTTTGCTGAACTTGGGTACGAGCTTGATGAGCTCGAAGATTGGAATTGCTGCGGCGCATCATCAGGTCATGTGACCGACAGGATGCTTGCCTTGGCTCTTCCCACTCGCAACCTTGCTCAAGCGCAGGCAACAGGCAATGACCTGTTGACTCCTTGTGCTGCGTGCTACTCAAGGCACAAAGCGGCAGATCACGCTTTGCGAACAGCAGATGAGAAACGAGTCGAGTTGGAAGAAATAGTACAATTCGAATACACCGGTCAAGTGCGAGTTCGACCACCGCTGGAGGTGATCGCGACTGAGGTGGGAATGGATGCGGTGGCAGCTAGAGTCACCAATCCTCTCACTGGCTTGAAGGTAGTGAGCTATTATGGCTGCCTTCTGGTACGTCCGCCGGAGGTGGTGGAATTTGATTCGCCTGATTATCCAGTGGTGATGGATCGGCTGCTGGTTGCTCTGGGAGCAGATGCAAGACCTTGGGGATACGCAACTGACTGCTGCGGTGGAGGTTTGAATCTGACGCGGTCGCAAACTGCTGAAAGGCTGGTATCACGTTTGATCCGATTCGCCCGTGAGGCGGGAGCTGATGCTTTAGTGACAGCTTGCCCGTTGTGCCAGATGAGCCTGGAGATGCGGCAGACCGATAAGGAAAAGATGCCTACGGTGTATTTCACTGAGTTGATGGGTTTGGCATTTGGTTTGCAGAATTCATCCAAATGGTGGCGCAAACATCTAATTGATCCGCGACCTTGGTTAAAGAATAACGGGGTCTTGGCATGAGCGATAACGGCAGGAATGGATCCAAGATCGGGGCAGCTCTGGTGCTGGGCGCCG
>JBDLKB010000118.1:0-4605 GCA_039714055.1 Chloroflexota bacterium | reverse complement strand
CCTATGGATACCTTGCGTACAGCAATAACAACCCAGCGTTCAGACCTTCTCGAAGTGGTTCCCGGCATTGGTCGTAAAACAGCGCAGCGTATTCTGTTCGATTTACATGACAAGGCTGATCTGGCTGCCGCGATCCATCTGCGGGAATCTGTTTCCGATGTGGAGCAGGAGGTAATCGATGCCCTTAAAGCACTTGGTTACCGCGTAAACGAGATTCTTCCAGCTCTCAAGCGAAGTAAAGCAGCTGAAGCTGAAACCACTGAGGAAAGGATACGGTTGGCGCTGCGAGAGATGATACAGTAGTCTCTGCGGAATCGACGCACTTGCAGCGTTGATAATGCTACAGACCTCTGGAGTTAGGGGTGAATCTTCTCCATTCCACCCATGTAAGGCTGCAATACCTCAGGGATGTCAATGTTGCCATCCTCGTTCTGGTAGTTCTCCATAATGGCGATCATCACGCGAGGAACTGCGAGACCGGATCCGTTTATAGTGTGAACGTGCTCAGGTTTACTTCCACGTTCTCGCCGAAAACGAATAGCGGAGCGCCTAGCCTGGAAATCCTCACAGTTGCTCAAACTGCTCACCTCAAGCCATTCATTACAGCCTGGTGACCACATTTCAAGATCTAGTTTTTTCGCTGCATGGAATCCCAAATCACCAGTACACGCTTCAACCAGACGATAAGGTATCTTGAGTAATTCGCATACTTTCGACGCTTCTTCGATCATCTGATCGAGTATCTGGTAGCTCTCTTCCGGCCTAGTGAACTGATAGAGTTCGACTTTGTCGAACTGATGACCGCGCTTTATACCTCTTGTATCTCTACCCGCACTCATCTTTTCCCTACGAAAGCAAGGAGTGTGGGCAACATATTTGACAGGTAGATTTGATGCATCCAGAATTTCTTCTCGGTGGATATTTGTTAACGCTATCTCGGCAGTGCCAATCCACCAGAAATCATCTTCAACATCGTGGTATATATTTCCTTCGAACTTGGGAAGCTGTCCTGCTCCAAACATCATCTCACGGCGAACCATGTAAGGAGGAATCACCTCCTTATACTTGTGCGAATTGACGTGTAGATCCAGCATGAATTGGATCAGAGCACGCTGTAAACGAGCACCGTTGCCTTTGAGAAGATAGAAACGCGTGCCTGCAATCTTGACACCCCTCTCAAAATCGATAATGTCAAGCTCCGGACCAAGGTCCCAATGCGGCTTGGGCTCAAAGTCAAAATCGTGTTTCTCCCCATGAGTCCAAACGACAATGTTTTCGTCTTCACTTTGACCTACTGGAACAGAGCTATGGGGGAGATTCGGTACCCATAGCATAGCCTGTTTTAGGTCCGACTCGACTGAATCTAGTTCGCGATCAAACCCTTGAATCTTTTGAGATACTTCACGCATCTCGGTGATCAGTTTATCTCGTTCATCCTTATCAGACATTCGTCCAATGTTTTTACTGACTTTGTTTCGCAGGTGCTTTAGCTCTTCGACTTGATTCAAGATACTGCGTCGCCTCTTGTCGAGTTCAACGATTTCCTCAATCGGTGCAGTGCTATTGAGTTTCTCAAGATCATCTATAACGTTTTGCGGGTTATCGCGAATAATCTGTATATCAATCATACGACGCACCTCTGCGATTCACTTCCATCAGGTATCAATCGGTTGCTTTCACTTCAGGACGACTCGAAGGATCAGCCCCGACATTCATCTTCCACAGAATATCAGAATTGAAAGGAACAACTGTAACATTTCGTGATTCGTCACCATCCCTTATCATGACTTCCACTGTGGGTTCATGCTTCCATTTGGAATATCCAGCCGTAATTCTGGCTGCATCGTTGATATCGATGGTAGTTACTGGTTTCTCTATCAAGGTGATAGGACTGCTTCCTTTGCTTGCTTCAAGACATACATAGCCGCTGTCGCAAACACTTTGCAGGTATTCATTTTCACCTTCGTGTCTTCCGACTATGACTCGCTTGCCGTTGTTCAATAAGAGATGTCGTCCGGTGGATAGCAACGCTACAACGCCTGATGTCAGAGCTGACACCGGATTATTGTCTAAATATCCCCTGAGCCGCCGAGAGAATGCTTCTTCCACTAACATGCAGCATCCACCAGATGGCTGCGCATACTCTTCAATTCCAAAATCTGCAGCCATCTCAATCTGACGTCTTCTGCCTCTACCCGAAATGTCATACAGTTTGTTGCGGTCGATCATGCCTTCACGTTCAGGTACTGTTTCTGGTAAAAGCTTGGCAGATAACGGTCGCACCACGAATCCCTCTAACCCAGCTTCACGTTCTGTTTGTCTCAGAAGATGTTTCTTTTGCGAATTTGGACGTTGTCCAACCACTTCGCCAGTGATGACAAAATGCGCGTCGTGTGCTTCCATATATTCCTTTGCCTTGCGAAGCATAAATGCGCGGCAATCTTGGCAGGGATTCATGTGAGATCCATATCCGTGCTTGGGGTTGGTAACGACGGGAATATAATCCGATGAGACATCAATTATCTCGATAGGCAACTGTAGTGTAGCAGCGGTTTCGAGCGCCTCATTGCGCAGCCGCTTGTCACCGATGTCACCCTCCCGTGCGACTCTTCTACGTCTTTGAATCGTGCAAAAACCGGTGGAGAAATGAACACCGAGCACTATTATCCCCAATTCCTGTACAATTCTTGCTGCTAGCATGCTGTCAAGTCCTCCTGACAGCAATGCTACTGCTTTTGTTCCTTTCCGAGTCAAACTTGCCTCCGGCAAGAGTCTAACAGAACGAACGCGGGGTGACAATGAGTGTTCGATTACAAGTTCTGTAATGACACAAGACCGTGCATTATGGGACATTTGCCACTTTGTTGACTATCCTGGAGATACTAACATTGCCAATAACCTATTCGTAATCGAGTGACCCAGATGATAGATTGGCAGTCGCGGTATTCCCAAAGAGCGGCATTAGTGACAGATAATGTTCTAGGGGAGGTCCTGCGTCAATCGCAGAATACAGACATTATTGGCTTTTCCGGAGGTCTGCCTGCCGGCGAGTTATTCCCCGTTGATCGTTTCCGCGAAGCTGCTGATGTAGTGCTTCGCACTTCAGGCAAGCAAGCGCTTCAGTACAGCAGTACGGAAGGATATTCTCCGCTGCGATCTTTGGTTGCTAGCTATCTAGTTCGATTTGGCGTTCCCGTACACGAAAGCAACGTATTAATAACCACTGGCTCTCAACAGGCAATGGATTTGGTTGGCAGATTGTTCCTAGATCCTGGTGACAGGATCGCATTGGAATCACCAACATATGTTGGAGCGGTTAAGGCATTTCGTATCTATCAGCCCGAATTTCGCATCGTTGAGAATGATGGAGATGGAATATCGATAGACCATCTTTCTAAAGTGCTTGAGACCGACCCTAAATTGATCTATGTGCTGCCAAATTTCCAGAATCCCACTGGAATTACGCTATCTCTCGCGCGTAGGGAGCAATTGGTAAACCTGGCTAACACGCACGATGTTGCTGTTGTTGAGGATGATCCGTACTCTCAGCTAAGGTATGAGGGCGAGTTTATTCCACCGTTGATCGCTTTGGATCCCTCAATTAAAAATGGCCAAGTAAGTACATTGTATCGTGGGAACGTGGTGTATCATGGTACTTTTTCCAAATTACTCGCTCCTGGGCTTCGTGTAGGATGGGTAATTGCCCCAACCGATGTAATTCAACACTTGGCTGCGTTGAAACAAACTGTAGATCTCCATACTAGCACTTTTGCCCAAATGCTTGCGTATGAAGTAGCCAAAGATGAGTTTTTGGAACAACATGTTTTGCGTTTGAGATCGGTCTATCGTACAAGACGAGACGTAATGCTCAAAGCGCTTGAGGAGCACTTTCCCGTTGAAGCTACTTGGTCAAAACCAAAAGGCGGGCTATTTGTCTGGGTGGAATTACCATCGTATATTGACACAAACATCATATTGAATGAGGCAACTGCAAAGAATGTATCCTTCGTTCCAGGAGCATCATTCTTCCCCAATGGTGGAGGATCAAACTTCCTTAGGCTTACCTTTTCCTTCGCCAAGCCAGATCGCATTGAAGAGGGCATCAAGAGACTTGGCGCTATAATAAAGGATCACATCAAAGACTCATCGCAATAGATGGAGTATTTAACAATGAACATCAGCATTCCCAGAGAGACCAGACCGTACGAATTTCGTGTAGGACTAGTACCGAATCGTGTAAAGCTTCTGACTCAGGCAGGGCACAGTTGTTTTGTGGAGCACGGCGCTGGAGATGGCAGCGGTTTCTCAGATGCAGATTATCAAGACGCAGGAGCGCAAGTTGTTTATTCCGCTGAGGAGGCAATCCACAGAGGCGATCTTGTGCTCAAGTTCCAACGCCCCACTGAAACTGAACTTGCATGGCTTAGAGAAGGTCAAATCTTGATGGGGTACCTGATGCTTCCATCTGCTAGAGAGAGCAAAGTGAGAACTCTGCTAGAAAAGCGAATAACCGCGGTTTCATACGAGCTCATTGAGGACTCGAAAGGCAATCTTCCAGTGATGCGACCTATGAGCCAGATAGGTGGACGCATGTGCGCTCAGATT
>JBDLKB010000117.1:0-4620 GCA_039714055.1 Chloroflexota bacterium | reverse complement strand
GTCCCGGGGCATCGCGACTTTATCGAGAACATGCTTGCCGGCGTAGGAGGAATTGACGCCGCGCTTCTTGTGATCGCAGCAGATGAGGGGGTCATGCCACAGACAAGCGAGCACCTCGCCATTTTGGATCTGCTGCAGGTGAACGGTGGCGTGATTGCATTGACCAAAGTTGATTTAGTTGAAGATGAAGATTGGCTGGAGCTTGTCACCCTGGATGTCTCTGAAGTGGTGCAGGGGACAGTATTGGAGGATGCCCCAATCATTCCCGTATCCGCCCGCTCAAGGGAGGGATTGGCGGAGCTTGCCGTGGCGATAGCTCAACAACTAGAGCAATACCCCGCTCGCAGAGATACTGGACGCCCTCGTCTTCCGATAGATCGGGTCTTTTCCTTAAGCGGTTTCGGTACGGTGGTAACTGGCACCTTAATCGATGGCACCTTGAATGTTGGAGATACAATGGAGGTGCAGCCGGGAGGAATGACAACGCGCATCCGTGGATTGCAGACACACAAGCAAACAATCACGCAGGCGCAGCCTGGAAGTCGGGTGGCGGTGAATCTCACCGGAGTCTCAAAAGGTGACCTGGAGCGGGGCCAAGTACTCACCACTCCCGACTGGCTCACACCAACCTTTTTGATAGATGTGTCATATCGGCATCTATCAGGTTCTGATCAACCGCTGAAACATAATCAGGAAGTCAAGGTGTTTGCGGGTTCTGCGGAAGTGCTAGCTCGTACTCGGGTACTGGGCGCACAAAACATTGCCCCGGGTGATGAAGGCTGGCTTCAACTTCGCTTATCTGAACCGCTAGCGCTCGTCAATGGCGACCGGTTCATCATTCGCCGCCCATCACCAGGAACTACCTTAGGTGGCGGTACGGTAGTTGACCCGGCACCACGGCGCCGTCATCGCCGATTCCGACCCGAGATCGTTGAAAGACTGATCACCTTGTCCGCAGGTACTCCTAGAGAGATTCTGCTTCAAACACTTGGTCACGGAAAGGCGGCGACCCTGGGTGAGCTAGCGGAACAGTGCAAATTTGAAATTGCTCCCGCGCGCGAAATTGTGGAACAACTTGTAGCCGAAAATGCCATCATTCCGCTGGGGGCCACTGGCAAGCAACAATTATTTGTATACCAAAGTACATGGCATGACTGGGTTGACAGATCCAAAGGGTTGCTGAAGGATTACCATAGCTCAAATCCCCTTCGTCTGGGAATGATGAAGGAAGAGCTAAAAAGCAGACTCAAGCTGAATGCCAACGTGTTTAACCAGTTCTTGCATCACGCTGGAGAAGAGCGGGCGGTGATTGATGAAGGAGTCGTAGTGCGCCTGCCGGAGCATAAAGTCGAATTCAATCCAAATCAACGCAAGGCAGTTGACCTGCTCATTAAGCAATTCTCTAGAGACCCTTTCAATACTCCATCGTACAAGGAATGCGTTGCCGCAGTGGGAGAACAAGTGTATGCGGTGCTGCTTGAGCGCGGAGATCTAGTCCAGACCAGCGAAGACGTGGTGTTCGACACAAGAACGATCAAACTTGCAGAGGAACGGGTGCGGTCATACATTCAACAACATGGCTCGATCACCGTTGGTCAAGCCCGAGACCTCTTTGGTTCCAGCCGCAAATACATCCTCTCGCTTCTAGAGTACTTTGACCAGTCGAGGATCACACAGCGCAAAGAAGACGTCAGGGTCCTTCGGCGGTAAACAGTCTCAGTTCAGATTATCCAGCGGTACCACCCACTCCCCGCCTATCATGGTTCCTTGCACTTTCACCTGGTGTAATAGCTGCAGGTCCATGGAGAATGGATCTGAATCCAACACGATCAGATCAGCATACTTGCCGGGAACCAGAGAACCACTCTTATTCGCCAACCCTGAAGCCTTTGCCGCCCCCAGAGTGTACCCCCTTATTGCTTCATACAACTGGATCCTTTGCTCAGGATACCAGCCGTCTGGCGATGGGCTGCCATCGGTGCGTCTTCTAGTTACAGCGGCATGGATTCCAAACCAAGGATTGTGTGATTCAACTGGCGCATCTGAACCAAAGGCCACATCAGTGCCGTGATCCAGCAAAGTACGAAAAGCATAGGCATATGCTCCACGCTCGCCCCAATGCCTGTCGACAATTTCCATGTCAGATGTAGAGTGGATGGGCTGAACAGAGGCAACAATGCCCATGGAGGCAAGTCTGCCTACATCTGACGGATGCAGCAACTGCACATGCTCAATTCGATGGGGAACAGTTGAAGGAGCTGGTAGCTGCGAAAGTGCATCCAATACGGTGTGCACCGCTCGATCGCCTATAGCGTGCACTGCTAAACTAAGCTGGTTCTCAGAAGCAAGTGACACCAAGTGATTCAGCTCCGATTCTGACAAGGTCATAATGCCATAGTTGTCTGGCTCGCCCTCAAAGTGATCAAACATAGCTGCAGTTCGTACTCCGAGAGCTCCATCCGTGAATAGCTTTATGCCCCCAACACGCAGCCATTCATTGCCATCACCCGAGCGCATATTATGCCCAAGTACTTGGTCGATATCGTCCTTCGGTATGTATTTTGTCACCCTCATTTTGAGTTGCCTTGCTGCTGCCAGATGATCCAGCGCTTCATAACAGGTCCACCCATCCATACAATGAACCCCTGTGATTCCCACCTTCCACAGTGATTCAAAGGCAAGCTTGATTTCCTGCGCCGCAGCAAGATATGATGTTTTGGGAACAACCTCTGAAACCAGATTCATGGCATCCTCGAGCAATAGACCCGTAGCGGATCCATCCGAGTCACGTACTATTTTGCCCCCTGGTGGGTCAGGAGAATGGTCATCAATGCCCGCTAGATCAAGGGCAAAGCTGTTGACCCAGGCAGCATGTCCTGACTGCGCTCTTAACAATACGGGATTATGTGGTGAAACCGGATCCAAATCTACTCTGGAAGGAAAAATTGTGTCAGTCCAGTTGTTTTGATTCCATCCATGCCCTTGAATCCAGATGTTTGGACTGCTTTGTTTCACCTGCTCTGATACAAGTTCCACCGCCTCAACTCTGGAATTGATGGGGATAAGATCGATCTGCGACATTGTTTGTGCAAAGCCCAAGAGATGAATGTGCGCATCGGTAAAGCCAGGCAAAACTGTACGACCTTGGAGATCAATGCGCTCCTCACTCTTGCGAGCCAAATCCATCAACTGACCGTCTCCCACAGACACAATTCTGCCGTTGCGAATCAGCAGCGCTGATGCTGTGCCAACAGTGGAATCCATCGTTTCGATCTTGCCATTAAATATAATCATATTGAACGCCCTTTAAGCAACTGTGGCAGATTACCACAGTCGATTTTGACAAGCAATCTTCTTACCTCAATAGATGCTGGCACACACCTAGAATCTAGATATCATCCAAGCTCACAGTGAAATAGCAAGGGAGGATAATTGATGGATTCCCGCACTCCAGTTATTGTTAGCGCAGTACGTACTCCAATCGGTCGCTTTGGCGGTTCGCTTGCCACGACCCCCGCTACAGACCTGGGCGCCGCAGCTATCCGCGGGGCACTTGAGCGGATCGAACTTGATCCGGGTTTGGTCGAAGAGGTGCTTATGGGTCAGGTGGTTCAGGCTGGAAGCGGGCAGGCTCCAGCGCGTCAAGCGGCACTGACAGCTGGACTGCCCAGTGACAAAGTGAGCGCCACGACGGTGAACAAAGTATGCGGCTCTGGGTTAAAGACAATCATGTGGGCCGCCTCCATGATACGAAATAACGAGGCAAACGTGATCGTTGCCGGAGGTATGGAGAGCATGAACCAATGTCCATATCTATTGGATCAAGCTCGCACGGGCTACCGATTAGGGCACGGCACCATGTACGATGCGGTGGTATACGACGGCTTGTGGTGTGCTTTTGAAGATCACCATATGGGCAATTCGGCAGAATGGATCGCACAGGAGTTTGGTCTTGCACGGGAGGAGCTAGATCAATACGCGTTGAACAGCCACCAGAAAGCGGCTCGGGCTCAGGATGAAGGCAAATTCGATAGCGAGATCGTTCCGGTCAAATTACCAGCAAAGAAACGAGGTCAGGAAGCGACATGGTTCAAGCAGGATGAGGGAATTCGCCGCGATACAACATTGGAGAAGTTAGCCAAGCTCAGACCTGCCTTCCAAAAGGACGGCATCGTTACGGCAGGAAACGCGCCGGGGATAACAGATGGGGCTGCCGCTACAGTTGTCATGGCAATGGAAACTGCTTCGGAACTTGGTCTTGAGCCTATTGCTCGAATCACCGCCTATGCTCAAGCTGCAGTGCCACCGATTGAGATATTCACTGCTCCTGTCTTTGCGGTGCGCAAATTACTGGCAAAGACTGGCCAAACAATCGATGATTTTGATCTGATTGAAGCCAACGAGGCGTTTGCCGCCCAGTGTGTTGCCAATGGTATTGCGCTGGAATGGGATTGGGACAAAGTGAATGTTCATGGAGGAGCTATTGCGTTAGGACACCCGATTGGCTGCTCTGGCACCCGGGTGATGGTGACCTTATTACACGCATTACAGGATCGAGGTCTAAAACATGGATTAGCGACCCTGTGCCTTGGGGGCGGTGAAGCAGTGGCAATGAGCGTG
>JBDLKB010000116.1:0-4782 GCA_039714055.1 Chloroflexota bacterium | reverse complement strand
CACAATGTCAGCACCTGCTGCCAAACGCGCCTGTACCATCATCTCATGCGCCAACCCGAATTGAGCAGTATCAATCAGGGCTCCGCTGCCTATGTCGTGAACGAGTACAAGACCTTGACTATGAGCAAGCTGCGCTAGATCGGCTATGGTTGGTTCAGTGGTAAATCCTACAATCTGGAAGTTCGAGTGATGCGCCACCAGTATGGCCGCAGTTTTGTCGGTAATAGCTGCCTCATAGTCTCGGGTATAGGTTCGGTTTGTGGTCCCGACCTCGACAAGCTCAGCTCCTGATTGTGCCATCACGTCGGGTACGCGGAAACTGCCCCCAATCTCGACCAATTGTCCTCGCGAGATGATAACCTGGCGTTGGTATGACAAGGCAGCCATGGCAAGCAGCACACCAGCGGCATTGTTGTTCACGGCAAATCCAGCTTCGGCACCGCTGATGCAACTGAGCATGTCTTGCACCAACTCACTTCGCTTTCCCCGCTTACCTGATTCCAAATCGTACTCAAGGTTGCTGTACCCATAAGCACTCCCAGCTAGAGCATTGCGTGCCCCAATCGATATAGGCGAGCGGCCAAGATTTGTGTGCAGAACTACTCCGGTGGCATTAATTACAGGAACTAAAGATGGGCTTGTCAGTTGGTACAAGTGTTTGAACGCAGTGGAGAGAATCTCAGATGATGTGATACTTTGAACACTCCCCTCCAGAATCGCATTTCTGGCTTCCCGGATTGAATCCCTAAGAGCCTGTACAGAAGCATTATGACCATAAAGATCAATCAACTCGATACCACGTTCATGGTTCAACAGTTGATCTATTGATGGAAGTTGTCGTAGTGCATCTTTTTCCACAAAACTAATCACTGCTAAGAGAATTCCACAGCGCCTCTACTAAAATTAGCAAGATTGCTACCAATGAAGCCATAACCCAATTAAGCACTTGCTGCATCTGCAGCCAAGCACAGAACGATACCCATATGCCAACAAACGAAGCTTGTCTAGCAATAACAAACACCATCTGTTCAGGTTTGCTGTATTGACGTTTGCTCAACCGGCGATGAATCACCCAGATCAAGGGAAGCGAGGTACCAGATACGGCAAGCCACAAAGCGATGAATAAATAGGGTCTAAGATCGCGCTCATCAGTTATCGGCCACTGACCCAAGAGTTTTGCTAGTATCGCCCAACCGAGTAATCCGAACAGGGTGCCGAAAAACACCATCAGTCCTGAGCGGGATGTAGCTTCTTTCATGACCAGAATTATATGATAAAGGTGCGCCGTGTGGTAATTATCGAGAGAAAGTGATCGCTATGGTATAATTCGCGCGATTTGTCCTGATTCATCCATCCATGTCTGTACTCACCATCAGTAAACTTTCCGTATCATTCGGCCCACTCGATGTCTTTGATGACATCAGCGCTGCCATACCCAATAATGGAAGGGTAGCTCTGATCGGACCCAATGGTGGTGGAAAAACCTCATTACTACGAGTGATCGTGGGAGAAGAAAAACCGCAAGCTGGCGCTATCCACGTCGCTCGCGGCACCACGATCGGCTATCTTCCCCAGGAATCCGAACACGCACTGCACACCTCAACAGGGACAGTCTTTGATGAGATGCTTTCGTGTTATCCAGAGTTGACCGAGATGGAAGCCAAGCTGCAGACGATGCATGATGTTATTGGGAAGGAAACTCCCGAGGATACTGTAAACGAATATCTTGTACTGCTGGATCGATTCCAGGAGGATGGCGGATACACGTATCAACACAAAATCAAGTACGCTCTGACTGGTGTAGGATTCACAGAGCAAGAGTACTCAATGCCGGTTGCACATCTGAGTGGAGGACAAAAGACAAGGTTGCTACTGGCTAGCCTGGTGTTACAGCAACCAACACTTCTCATCCTCGACGAGCCCACCAACCACCTGGATCTTCTTGGAATCGAGTGGCTGGAATCAGAACTGATGCGGTGGCCCGGTGCGGTGATACTAGTAAGCCACGACCGATATTTCCTCGATCGAGTGGTCAACACAATATGGGATCTAGACAACGGCAGATTGAAGGCGTATCGTGGGAACTATACTTCGTACGTAACCCAACGAGAAGAAGATAGGTTGCGCCAAGAGCGAGTGTTCCAGCGCCAACAAAAAAAGATCCAGAAGGAAGAAGATTTCATCCGCCGAAACATAGCGGGACAACGAACCAAGGAAGCGCAAGGCAGACTGAAGAGATTGGAAAGATTCAAGCGTGATGAAATGATTGCGGCACCATCCAGTAGTCGTATGGTTCACGCCCGTCTGTCTTCTGCGAGACGATCTGGCGACCTGATTCTTGATTCCAAGGACCTGGTAATCGGATACGATAAGAACCAACCTCTACTTGCAGTAGACGACATGGACTTTCGGCGACTTGAGAGAGCTGCGATCATTGGTCCCAACGGCACTGGAAAGACATCATTCCTTAGAACTATAATGCGACAGATCGAACCCTTATCGGGTAACTTGAGGTTGGGTGCTAGCCTTGACATAGGATATTATTCGCAAAATCGCGAAGAACTTGATCTCAGTACGGATCGTACAGTGCTGGATGAATATTTGCATTCGCATTACATGCCTGAAAGCCAAGCCAGGAACATTCTCGGGGCATTTCTCTTTTCAGGTGATCAGGTGTATTCCCGGATTAGCCAATTGAGTGGTGGAGAACGCAGCCGTTTGTCAATTGCAATATTGCTGCACAAACAGCCTAATCTATTGATTCTTGACGAGCCCACCAATCATCTCGATATTCCGACTCAGGAGGTTCTCGAAAGACAGCTAGCAGATTTCGACGGTACGGTTATATTAGTTAGTCATGATCGATACCTGATTGATCGACTAGCAACGCAGATTTGGTCTGTGAATCACAAGCGGCTTCAGGTGTTCAGAGGTAACTATCAGGAGCTTGTTGAAAGTAACAAGTTATCAGATGATGCAAGTCACGTTTCTGTGCGACAATCAAGGCGGCAAAGCCGCAAACCTCAAATCAAACCGAAGGACGACCGTGGAGACCAACTGCGTTTGATGGAGAATCAGGTAATGTCGTTGGAAGGAAGAATCGCCGAGATCGACAACGATATATCCCTTGCTACTGCAGCGCAAGATTGGAATCGGGTTCAGCAGTTGACACTTGAACGACGTAAGTTTGTATCCGACCTAGAGATGACACTAGATGAGTGGGCAAACATGTCCGAGAATATCCAATGAGGCAAAAATCAAATCCTACTGTCATCGGACTGACTGGCAACATAGCCACAGGTAAATCAACTGTACTGGGCATGCTTGAGGAGTTGGGAGCAGAGATCATAGACGCAGACAGACTGGTTCATCAGTTGATCAGACAAGACATTGAAATTCAGCAATCCATTCTCAACGAGTTCGGCGACCAGGTTCTTTCCTCCGATGGCTCTATAGATCGGAAAGCTTTAGGCTCAATAGTGTTCGACAACCCGTTAAAGCTTCAAGTGCTGGAAGACATAATCCACCCTGCTGTTGGGCGAGAGGTTGAGAGAGTGATCACGGCTACAGAAGCAGACGGTCTGATAATCGAAGCCATAAAGCTGCTGGAGAGTGAGCTAGTGAACAGATGTGACTATATCTGGGTAACAGATTGTCCAGAGGATGTGCAGCTTGGAAGACTTGTTTCTGAAAGAGCAATGACTCCAGATGAAGCGCTAACAAGAATACGTGTTCAGCCACTCCAGTCAATCAAGTTGTCTCGGGCAGACATCATAATAGATACAGGTGGCTCTCTTGAGTGGACCAGAGATCAAGTTGATCTAGCGTGGGCTCAATGCATCACGGGGACAGTAGATGAGACAGGTAGGCAGATAGACTGGGTTTCCTGATATGCTATTAGCTGGATAATTGCTACAATCGAGTAAATCCTGACATCAAATTTCATGGCATAATCACAAGTCCGAATGCGTTTTTGACGACAAAAGGAGCATCAAGTGGCTCGATTCTCAAACTGGATTAAGCAGCATCCGCAATTGTCATCGTGGGCTGTGCTTTCGGTGGGAATGATGATCATTCTGGCGTGGACGGGGCGTGATGTCGGATTTACCACCAGCCAATGGGCAGCTCTGGCAGTAATCGCTGTTGGGGTAGCAGGCATCTGTGCTTGGATCATTGGCTGGGAATAGTGTCTCCAGCCTAAAAGGTTAGACTGTCAGCAATTTCAAGCCCACCAGGGCTTATCCTCTAGTTCTTCCCTCAAGCGTAGGTAACTATCGTATCGATCTGGATCGATCTTGTCCGCAGCCACAGCCGCTATCACTGCACAATCCGGCTCATGGGTGTGGGTACAATCACTAAAGGCACAATCAGCCACCAGCGGGGCAAATTCCCGGAACAAGCCGTCCAGTTCTGACGGCTCAATGTCCCATAAAGCCATGGCTTTCAGTCCTGGGGTGTCCGCGACATAACCACCACCTTCGAGCGGGATAAGTTCGCGCACTCGGGTTGTGTGTCGTCCTTTTCCAGTTGCACGGCTAATGCTCTTGACCGATAGCCCTAATCCGGTTTCAACCGCATTCAATAGACTTGACTTGCCTGCCCCAGATGGACCGGTGAGCACCGATAGTTTTCCGATCAACTGCTCGCGAAGTTGCCCAATGCCTACTCCGGTGATGGCACTGGTGTATATCACGGGATAACCAATGTCAGCATATATGCCAAATAGAAACTGGGGATACTCTGGATCACCTGCCTCTTCATCAAGGTCCACCTTGTGCACAC
>JBDLKB010000115.1:0-4792 GCA_039714055.1 Chloroflexota bacterium | reverse complement strand
ATGAAATAGTGAGCACTGCTGGTTGTAAACCACAACATGTCAAGTCACTGGTAGATAGGGGATTCGCTCAATATACCAGCAGCGATGAACAGCTCCTGGAGAAAGCAGACATCGATTTGAACCACGCCATTGCCGCCCTGCAGAAATCGGACAAATATCTTGCGATTTGGGAATACTTGAGAAAAGAAGAAGGGTCTGCTTTAGCTAGCGACTTGCGATCAAGCATTGGCTGCACTCGGAAACATCTCTCGGTGTTGGAGCAGGCTGACATCATCGCAATCCACAATGTGGAGGTGTGGAGAGACCCCTTGGCGGGAAAGGAGTTTATTACCGAACAACCTCCAAAGCTCACAGATGACCAGGCAGTCTGTTGGGAGAGAATATCTCTTTCGCTCTCAGATAGCGAGGGTGAGCGGAAATTCCTACTTCACGGTGTCACAGGATCAGGTAAAACAGAGATATACCTAAGAGCTATCGACCAGGCAGTAAAAAACAATAAACAGGCTATTGTGCTGGTACCAGAGATTGCTCTCACACCGCAGACGGTGCGACGTTTCGCTGCCCGATTCCCTGACCGCGTGGCAATTTTGCATTCTAGGTTGTCTGCCGGAGAACGATTTGACACCTGGCGCCGTGCTAGACAAGGAGACTTTGATGTAGTGATTGGACCACGATCGGCTTTATTCGCTCCTTTAGAACGACTTGGGGTGATTGTGATTGACGAGGAACACGACGAAGCATACAAACAAGATCCGCCAGTGCGTCCGCCCTATTACCATGCGAGGGAAGCAGCAATAAAGTTGGTGGAGCTATGCAATGCAGTGTTGATCATGGGCAGTGCAACCCCCGATGTAGTCACTTATCATCGAGCGCAGCGTGGTGAATTTGGGTTGCTTGAGTTACCCAAGAGGATAATGGGACATCGTGAGTGGGTCCGTCGAGAGGCGAAACGGTTGAGGATTGACACATCACGCTACCAGGACTGGGACAAGGATACACCAGATGCGCTGGCAGCTGAGATGCCTCCGGTGCAAATGGTGGATATGCGACATGAATTGCGCGTGGGTAATATGAGCATTTTTAGCCGACTGCTACGATCCGAGCTCTCGCGAGTGCTTGATTCAAACCAGCAGGCAATATTGTTTCTTAACCGCCGTGGGACTTCAACCTATGTGTTTTGCCGTGACTGTGGTTATGTGCTGCGCTGTCCCCATTGTGATATGCCTTTGACCTATCACCGTCCTAATGCGTTGTTAGTTTGCCACCATTGCGGCGAAACTGAGAGACAACCAGAAAAGTGTCCTGTATGCAGCAGCCGGAGGGTCAAGTACTTTGGTCTGGGAACTGAAGGTGTAGAGCAAACGGTGATCAATGATTTTCCCCAAGCGCGAATACTTCGTTGGGATCGAGATACAACAGGGAAATCCAGCGCCCATGAAGAGTTCCTGCTAAAGTTCGTCAACGGTGAAGCGGATATCCTCATTGGCACCCAGATGGTGGCAAAGGGATTAGACCTGCCATTAGTGACTCTGGTGGGAGTCATTTCTGCTGACGTGAGTCTAGGCTTGCCAGACTATAGGACGGGCGAACGGACTTTTCAGGTCTTGGCCCAGGTAGCAGGAAGGGCTGGACGTGGCTTGCTTGGTGGACGTGCGATTTTTCAGACTTTTAATCCAGAGCATTACGCGGTACGCAATGCGTCGGAACACGACTATGGTGGATTTTATGCTGAAGAAATGGCATATCGAATGAATCTTATGTATCCACCTTACCGCAGACTTGCGCGGCTGGAATACCAAGATCCTGACAAGCACCAGGGGCGGGTGGCAGGCATTGATCTAGCTCATTCATTGCAGAGAACCATCGACGACATGATGCTGACCTCTACCGAGATCATCGGCCCAAATCAACCCTTCTTCCATCGCATTGGTGGACGCTACCGCTGGCAGATTGTGATCCGTTCACCAGAACCAACAAGACTACTCCAGGAAGTTGCAATCCCTCGTGGTTGGCGGGTTGATATCGAGCCCATGAGTCTTTTATAACCTCAACATCTTGTCCGTTGCTGTGACAAGGACCCAGTGATAGAATGCGCACACTTGATCCCAAAGAACAGTCCAAGAACAACCTGTGAACTACACCAACAATTTATCTACCAACAAACTAATATTCGATCGCATTCGACGCAACCATGCTCTTGAGCATGCTACATTGAAGGTGCTCGGCGCCAAGCAGCCAGGAAATAGATTCTTGGCTTGGTCCAACGCGAACGGTTTAGTGATATTGGGTGATCTAGAAACTGATGTTGTTCGCAGTGCAGTAGAGGAAGCATGTCAGCGTCTCAAGGATGGCGAACACCAACTAGCTACGCATGCAAATTGCGGTACAAATTTATCGACAACACTGGGAATCATGGGCTTGTCTGGGCTGGTTATGTCTTGGATGGTTAGCGGCAAGTACCGGCGTCCATGGCAGATTGCACTCCTTCTACCGCTAGCGCTTGGTTTGGCGCTCGTTGCCACCTTCTTTGGCAGACCGCTTGGGATTCTGGTGCAAAAGAACCTCACCATTAACCCTGATCTAGGGAATCTCGAAATTGAATCAGTGAAACAGAATCGTGTTGGTCATCTTGCATTCCACACCATCAAAACGAGGGAAGGTTAATGGAAAGCGGACGATTCTACATATTTCACGGGCCTGACGCATTCAGCCAGCAAGCTGCGGTGAATGAGATTCTGGCGGAATCCAGTGAGGATGAATCAACACGTGAGTTGAATACAGCACGATTTGATGGAAACAAGGTTACCATGTCAGAGTTGATTCATGCATGCAGCGTAACACCGTTCTTAGCTGAAAGAAGGATAGTGATCGTTGAGAATCTATTGAGTCATTTTGAAGCCAAAGATCGAAAGACTGAGAGGCAGGAACTCCTTGAATTCATAGCAGCGCTCCCCCCCTTCACCACTCTACTCTTTCTGGAAAGTAGCGTTTTGGATAAGATCAATCCATTCCTCAAACTTGCCAGGCGCATAGCAGCAGGCACCAGCCGTGAATATATTGTGCCCAAAGGAGCAAGTCTGCAGCGATGGATCCGCGAGTGCATTGCGGAACAGGGCGGAACTATTGAACCTGCTGCGGTAGCGCTGCTGGCGCAGCATGCGGGAGAAAGCTTACATCTACTGTCGCACGAGGTTGACAAGCTGCTCAGCTACACCTCGATGACACGAGCCATTACAGCAAAAGATGTTGGCACTTTAACTCCAGATTCTGCTGAATTGTCAATCTTTAGATTTATAGATGCCCTAGGGACCAAGGATCGAGATAAAGGTCTTGAGCTGCTGCGTCTCAAGCTAAATGCGGGGGAGGAACCCCTGTACCTGTTTGCTATGATCGTGCGACAGTATCGCTTCATATTGCAGATGAAGGAAATGCTGGAAAAGGGTGAGACAGTGGCAAAGGCAACCAGCTCCCTAAAATTGCACCCATATGCAGCGAGTAAAATCGCAGCACAAGCATCAAAATACGCCTCAGATCGGCTTGAGTGGATCTACGAAAAGCTGCTGCAGACAGACGTGGAAATGAAAACCAGCAAGATCAACGCAGATGCAGCGCTTGAAGCGCTAGTAGTTGATATTTGCTCCTAAGCAACATCCCCTTCTGCCACCCCAATGAGAAAATGATGCGGCAGCATATCGCGCACGGCATGCACCTGCACTGATCCCACAGAGTCTAGCATCCGTTTAGAATCCCCATTCATCACCAAACACCGATCCGGCGCATGACCGAATTTCGAGTGGTAATGCTCCACTGCCCGCTCGATCTTCTCCGCAAACGTGGTCTGCGGATTGTCATCATACCACATCAATCCTTGGGTAATAGCGCTCATTCTGTCAAACCGCTGCCGCCACCCATCGAGCCTGATCCTGGTACATATGTTCTATTATAGAACATATGTTGTAGTTTGTCAAGTAAAATGTGGAATTCAAAGGAAATTACTAGCTGGTGCGTGTACACATTTTGTAACCACCTTTGTGCCATAATGTCTATGGTATACGGGTTTACTCGGGCGATTGTGCTGCCAACACATTGGGCAGATGCTGGCAACATAGCAAGCAGGCAGGTTATTAACAGTCTCTGAACGGTGAACGTAAAGTGGCAAATATGAGGTTTGAGCGCCCGATAATTATTCGAGGAGTGCTCAACGGCTGTCAACAGAATTGGAACAGAATGGAGGTGCGTATTGGAGAACTTGGATGTTAGAGAATGTGATCAAACAAGTAGTATGTTAAAGGAGATTTCAAAATGAAAAAGCTAACCGTTATATTGACTGTTGTGCTCCTGGTAGCATTGACCCTGGTGCTGGGTGTAGATGCTGCAAAGCCAAAGGATTTTTACCTAGAGAAGGTTTTAAATCCTGGCTGCGGAACACTCGTGCCATTCGCGATCCAAGAAGCGATTGAACCCTTCACCTACCTCAATGGTGTCTGTATTGATTACCTGGGACCGGTGGTTGAGACCCCTCCCGGTCGCTTTTTCGTTAGCAGCAACGTTCTCATCGATGTGGGCGAGGGCACCTCAATCTCTGGGCATTTTGTGTTCAATGGAAAGACAGGCACGGGGATGTTCACCCTTGGACAGGGGACTGGAGCTCTAGAAGGTTTCCATGCTGTAGGCGAGATGACACAAATTGATGATATGGTGTTTGCCCTTGAGGGCACGTACCATTTTGCACCTTACGAGTAGATTTACTCTCATTTCCAACGAGTAGAAACAGTCTCGCGCCTACAATCTG